>CAZQEF010000058.1:0-7650 GCA_964592325.1 uncultured Treponema sp.
AACAATCCCCTGTTCTCCGACGAGATGCGCATGAACATGGTGAATATTGATCACCCGGGAAAAATAGCGGATTTTATCGCAAGCATTCTCAACATAGACAAGAATGATCAGCAGCGGGTACTTGAAATCCAGAATGTCCGCCAACGGATGGAACTCGTCCTGGTTTTCATAAAGAAAGAACAGGAGCTTCTGCGGGTTCAAAAGAAAATTCAACATGAAATAAACAATCGCATAGAAAAGAACCAGCGGGAATACTTCTTGAGGGAAGAGCTCAAGACCATCAAGGAAGAGCTTGGCATGACAACTGACGCCAAGAGTTCCGAGTACCAGAAGTTCAAGGAAAAGATTGACGAGCTCAAGTTTACCGGAGAGATCAAGGAAGCGGTGGAAAGCGAGCTTGAAAAGTTCTCGCTCATGGATTCCAACAGCGGTGAGTACATTGTTACCCGTAACTATCTCGAAACCATCGTCAACCTTCCCTGGGAACCGCCGACCGCTGAATCGTTCGAGCTGGCGGAAGCGCGCAAGGTGCTCGACGGGGACCACTATGGTCTTGATGACGTAAAAAAGCGCATTATCGAATATCTCGCGGTACGAAAGCTCAGAAACGATACCAAGGGTTCCATTCTGCTCCTGGTTGGTCCTCCCGGCGTGGGAAAAACCAGTGTGGGGCACTCCATCGCCCGGGCCATGAACAAACCGTTTTTCCGTTTTTCTGTTGGCGGTATGCGCGACGAGGCGGAGATAAAGGGGCACCGGCGAACCTATGTAGGCGCCATGCCCGGAAAGATCATTCAGGGACTCAAGATCGTAAAGACCATGGCTCCCGTGTTCATGATTGACGAAGTGGACAAGATGGGTATCAGTTATCAGGGGGATCCCTCGAGCGCGCTTCTGGAAGTGCTTGATCCGGAGCAGAATGTTTCCTTCCGCGATCACTACCTGGATCTTCCCTATGATCTCTCAAACATCCTGTTCATTCTTACGGCGAATACGCTTGATTCCATTCCGGCTCCGCTCATGGATCGCGCGGAAGTAATCCAGCTTTCCGGTTATATCGACACGGAGAAAATGGAAATCGCGAAGAAGTATCTGGTTCCGCGGAGTCTGGAGAAGAACGGCCTTGCGAAAGGTCAGGTGAAGTATGACAAGAAAACGCTCCTTCATATTGCGAATGCCTATGCACGTGAAGCGGGTGTACGTAATTTTGAAAAAAATCTCGACAAGATTCACCGAAAGGTCGCGACGGAAATCGTGCTCGGTGAACGCGGCAAGAAGGATCGTATCAGCCCTGATTTCGAACTTGTTGAGAAGATGCTCGGGAAGCCTATCTTTCGCGAAGACGCCGGCAAGAAAGCAGACCGGCCCGGAACGTCGGTTGGACTTGCCTGGACGAGCATGGGCGGCGATACACTCATCATTGAAGCAATCTCCAATCCCGGCAAGGAAGGATTCAATCTGACCGGCCAGATGGGCGATGTCATGAAAGAGTCCGCGTCCATCGCCTGGTCATGGGTCAAGCATCATATTGCGGAGGACGACGCAACTGCGACGGACTGGTACGAGAACAAACAGGTTCACCTGCACATTCCGGAAGGAGCAACGCCGAAGGATGGTCCTTCCGCCGGTATCACCATGGCGACCGCGCTTCTCTCGCTGATCCGCCAACAGGTAATCCGGAAGAACCTTGCCATGACCGGCGAGCTTTCCCTGACCGGACAGGTGCTGCCCATCGGCGGTCTCAAGGAAAAGACGATCGCCGCGCGGAGAAACGGTATCAGGGAAATAATCATTCCGGAGGCAAATGTCCGTGATCTGGACGACATACCGGAACATGTACGGAACGGTATCGTATTTCATCCCGTAAGCCGGATGGAAGAAGTGGTCGAACTGGCGTTCCCTGCACGGCGGGGAAAAAGCAGAAAAAACTGATGATGGAAGCTGTCCGACAGACACTGTCGGACAGCTTTTTTTGTTATACGACGCTCAAAACTGCGGAAAGAAGGCTTTCCGGCCGTGAATCGTGGCCGACCTGTATGCTGAATGTTCCTTTTTCCACCACACGGTTTTCGTCTGGGGTGATTATTGCCAGCGAATCGACCGGAAGGTCAATCGTGACGGTTTTCTTTTCGCCCTTGTCGAGATAAACCTGCGTAAATCCTTTCAGTTCCCGCACCGGCGTAACGATGGACGCCACATGATCCGTTACATAGAGCTGCACCGTTTCCGTTGAGGCACAGGCACCGGTGTTGGTAACGGTAACCGAAACCTGCACGGTATCGGTCGCCGAGGCGCTGGATGACGAGAGGCGGAGATCGGAATACGCAAACCAGGTATAGGAAATTCCTTCCCCGAATGCATAAAGCGGTGTCGCTTCACAGTCATAGTAGCTCCCTTCGTGCCAGCCGGGAATCTGGTTGTAATATACGGGGAGCTGGCCGGTTTTGCGCGGAAAGGACACCGGGAGACGTCCCTGCGGCGCAGCTTTGCCGAAGAGGATGTCCGCCGCGGCGCGCCCGCCGAGCGTACCGGAGTTGAAAGTTTCAAATACGGCATCGGAGGCACCGACAACCCGGGCGAACTCGAGCGGTTTGCTGTTTACGAGAATCGATATGAGCGGCGTTCCCTTTCTTGCGCATACCGCGCTCAACGCTTCCACCAGAATATCCTGCGCTCCGGAGAGAGCGAGGTCTGATCGGTCATGGGTTTCGCCGGTTTGTACAAGCGTGTCGCCTACGCACACGAAGACCGCGTCCGCTTTTTTGGCGAGGCGGCATGCCCTGCCGATCGTTTCTTCCGCCGGGTCGAAGATGTCGCAGCCTTTGTCGAAAAGGATGCGGACACCCTGTTCGGCGGCCGCTTCCCGCAGGCCCTCAAGCATGGTGGTAACGTGGAGTTCGGGTACGGCGTCGAGATGGGGAACAGGGTGGGTAAAGAAGGTCCAGTCGCCGAACTGTGCGCGAACGGAATCCGCGTTCGGTCCGATTACGGCAATGGTTTTTACGACCCGCGCGTATCCTCCGGGGAGTACGGAGGGTACACTGGCAGAAGCGGGACCGCGGACGGGCAGGGCCGGTTTCCCGGCAACCTCGTCATTCTTGAGAAGCACCATCGATGCAAGTGCCGACTCATAATTGGTTTTCTGGTGTGCTTCGCAATTGAATACGGATTCACTCTTTTTCGATTCGGGATCGCTTTCAAGGGTCAGCGTTTTGACTTTTGACGGAACGTCGAAGAGACCGGCGATGAACTTGACCCGGAGAATACGCGCGACCGCGTCGTCTATGAGCGCGGGATCGACCGCTTTCTTTGCGATCAGTGCGCGGGTAGCTTCATAGAACCCGGGGCTTGTCATGATCATGTCGTTTCCGGCCTCTATCGCGATGCGGGAACCGTCTTCGTAGTTGTCCGCGAGGTGGTGCCGTTCAATGAGACTGGTAAGGTTGGACCAGTCGGTAACCACGAAGCCGGAAAAGCCGAGTTCGTCCTTGAGTACCTCGCGGAGGAGTTTCTTGTGAGCCGAGCAGGGGACACGGTCCACGGGTTCGTAGCCGGCCATGAAGGTGAGACAGCCCGCCCGGGCGGCTTCGGCGAAGGGCGGGAGGAATATGTCGCGGACGGTGCGCATGCTCACCGATGAATCGTAGGAATCGCGGCCGCCCGTACTCTCTCCGTAGGCGATATAGTGCTTGGCGCAGGCAATGATGCGCTCTTCATCGGCCGGGTTTACGCCCTGATAACCGCGCACGACGGCTGAGCCGAGTTTACCTGCAAGAAATGCGTCTTCGCCGAAGGTTTCATCGACCCGGCCCCAGCGGAGATCCCGCCCAAGGCAGAAGACGGGCGAGAACGCCCAGTGGAGGCCTTCCGCGGCAACCTCGCGGGCGGTAACTTCACCCATCTTTTCGGCGAGATCCGGGTTCCAGGAACAGGCAAGGGCAAGCTGTGTGGGGAATACGGTCGCGCCGTTGTGAATGGCGTGACCGTGTATGGCGTCAATACCGAAAATAACCGGAATGCCGAGGCGTGTTTCGGTAGCCAGACGCTGGAGCCTGCGGCAATTGTTTCCGAGCGTGTGCAGGAATGAACCCGCGCCTTTCCGTGCCCAGTCGTCGGCCTCATCGGGCGTTACGATGCTGTAACTGATTTGAACCATCTGTGCGATTTTCTCGTCGATGGTCATGGCCTCCATCAGGAGGTTCACCCGTTTGTCCAAGGGAAGGGCGTTATCGAGCCAGGGTTTGTTGATCATGATCGTTCCGGAACTCCTTGAAAAGTACTTCCGGTAGTATCGCATGATTTGCCCCTTGAGAAAAGCGGGGTAAACCGGTACTATGGGCGTTATTCAGGAGTTATTCATGCTTGAGAAGATGCGAAATATCGGTATCATGGCCCACATTGACGCGGGAAAAACCACGACGACCGAACGAATATTGTTTTATACCAAGAAGATACACCGGATTGGTGAAATAGATGACGGCGAAGCGACCATGGACTGGATGACCCAGGAACAGGAGCGCGGCATTACCATCCAGAGCGCGGCAACGACCACCTGGTGGCGTGATCACCAGATAAACATCATTGATACGCCCGGGCACGTTGATTTTACTGCCGAGGTTGAACGATCCCTTCGTGTGCTCGACGGCGCGATCGCCGTGCTCTGCGCTGTCGGCGGGGTGCAGCCCCAAACCGAAACGGTGTGGCGACAGGCCGAACAGTACCGGGTTCCCCGCATCTGTTTTGTCAACAAGATGGACCGGATCGGCGCAGATTTTTACGCAGTCATGGAAGACGTCAATAAAAAGTTTTCCGTTACACCGGTCGCGCTCCAGCTACCGATCGGACAGGGCGGGGACTTTGAAGGTGTGATCGATCTGGTATCGATGAAGGAAATCCGCTGGGATACGGCGAGCGATGGTATCGACATGATCGAGTCTCCCATTGCCGCGGAACGGCTGGAGGAAGCCGAATCCTGGCGTGAAAAACTTCTCGACGCGGTTTCCGCGGAGTCCGATGAACTGACCGAGCTCATTCTTGAAGGCGCCGAGGTGCCGACTGAACTTGTTCACCGTGAAATACGAAAAGCGGTTCTTGCCCACCGGTTCATGCCCTTTCTGTGCGGTGCCGCGAGGCGGAATCTGGGCATTCAGCCCCTTATCGACGCAATCGTGGATTATCTTCCCGCTCCGGATGAAGTACCTCCCGCAAAAGCACATAACACGAAAAAGGAAACGGAAGAATCGGTACCCTGCAAACCGGAAGGATCTCCGCTCGGACTCGTATTCAAGATCCAGTATGACCGTGAAGCCGGAGCGCTCTGCTATGTCCGCATGTATTCCGGCAAGATCAAGTCCGGGGATCAGGTATACAACATCGCAAAGAAAAAGCGGGAACGGGTCAACCGGATTCTCCGCATGCATTCAAACAAGACCGAGCCCATGGACAGTATTTCCGCGGGCGATATCGGTGTCATTATCGGACTGAAACTGGCCCAGACCGGTGATACCATCGGCAGTGAAGGAATTCCGCTGCTTCTGGAAAAAATGCATTTTCCCGAGCCGGTTATTTCGGTCGCCATTGAACCGAAGACGCTTTCCGAGCGGGACAAACTCAAAGATACGCTGGAAATTCTCTCCAGGGAAGATCCCACGTTCACGAGTCGTGAAGACGCGGAAACCGGTCAGCTCATCATCTCCGGAATGGGAGAGCTTCACCTGGAAGTCCTCGTTGCCCGTATGATCGAAGACTTCCGGGTAGATGCCAAGGTTGGACATCCCCAGGTTACCTACCGTGAATCGGTTACCGCAGAAATGGAACATACCGAAGTTTTCAGCAAGAATGTTGCAGGCAAAGATACCGAAGCCGTTGTCACCCTCAAGGTAGCGCCGCTCCCGAGAGGTTCAGGAAACCGGTTCATGAACGTGGTCAAAAAAACAGAGGCGCCGGCGGAAATATTCGAGGCAATCGAGCGGGCGGTTACCAATGCGTTCGGATCCGGTATTCAATATGGATATCCCTGTGTTGACATCGGGGTAACACTGACCGCAATCAAGTATAACGAGTTGACGGCGACCCCGTTCGCCTTCGAAGCGGCCGCGTCCATGGGCTTCGACGAAGCATGCCGCAAAGCCTCGCCCGAGCTGCTGGAACCTGTCATGAAGGTTGATATTCTTTCTCCTAAAGACTTTGTGGGAGACGCAATGGGTCAGATTACCCAGCGGGGCGGCATGATTTCGAGCATGGAATCAAAACCTTCTACAGAGGTAGTGTACGCCGAGGCGCCCATGGCAAAAATGTTCGGCTTTTCCACCGCGCTCCGTTCCGTTACCCAGGGCCGGGCGTCGTTCGCCATGACCTTCAGCCACTATGAGGTCAAGAAAGGTGGACTTGAATCGTTTTATTGATCAGTACTAAAGCAATCGTGCGCATGAAAGCGAAAGGTACGCCTTTCGCTTTTTTTACGCTTGACAAATATACGAGACTGTTACACAATACAAAAAGAAAAAGATAAACTGTAACAGACGGTGTTGTATGAACTTTCTTGAAAAGTATCCACTCAAAACGCATGAGGTTCTCCATTTTCCGCTCATGTTTCCGGACTCGATGAAAGCATATCACGGACCTGCGTTGAAATATCCCTCTATGGCAATCCTCTATGATTTTGCCGGAGCATGCGGTATCGCAAAAGGCGCCGTCAGAACCGCCTTGTCGAGAATGAATAAAGACGGACTGGTTGTGGTTCATAACGACAATGGGATCTCCCGGTATCAGGCAGGCAACCTGCAGCTTGAAGCCATGATGAATTTTCAGCGGAGAAGCCGGCGGATAAAGGGGTTTACACTGGCTGTCTATTCGTTTGACAGCGGCCAGAGCAAAGAGCGAACTGCCGCGCGGGAATTGCTTGAGTATATGGGATTTGTGCATTTTGCCCAAAACGTCTGGATGGCTTGTGACGTAAAAACTGAAGAATTAACTAAAGCCATGGCGGCGGAAGGGTTGGACAACAATGTGTACCTTTTCGATGTTCAAAAAGTCGACAGGAAAACAATGCAGCGGATTGTATTGTTCTGGAATCTTGAAGAGCGGGCTGCGTTGCTCCAGGCATACTACGATGACGTACAAATCCTTTTGGATAAACCGGGAACTGATCTGGATTCCTTTACCGGGCTCGGAATAGCCTGGGTTACCTTTATCATTCATATCCAGGGAACGGAACCGCCGGTTCCCGCAGAACTGCTTCCCCCGGGATACCGGTATGATGAAATTCTCAAATTCCTGCAAAAGAAAAGTATCCGGTATGGTCCGGCAATCTACCGGTACTGGAAGCGGATGAATTAAAAGGAGTGCGTATATGAAATTCTTTTATTGTGTTGTCGTATCACTCTTCTTCATGGCAATGGTCCAGGCAGAGGATTATGTCTATGCCATGAGAATCGGTGGAACGGAATACCGGGGTACAACCCGGATCATTAATGACGGGGATACCGGAATAATACGGGTTGATAAAAACGATCCGGTAACGGACACGGTACATAGCTTTCTTCTTGATGCGCAGGGGGGAACCGTTTCATGGAGTATTGAAGAAAACGGAAAGGAAGTCCTCTTTACCCGGAATGGTGTGGGCATAACTGCTACTGATCCGAACCGGAT
>CAZQEF010000059.1:0-7625 GCA_964592325.1 uncultured Treponema sp.
CAACATCATTCTGATGATTTTCATCAGAAAAACCTGAATTCCGTATGTAAATGAATGTGAATTTACTTCACCAGACCACGGTATTGGCAACGCATATACCCTATATGGAGTTCAAAGTATGAAAATAATTAAAACGTTACCCCTGGCCGTAAGGCTCCTGGGTGGTTTTATAGCAGTCTCCTTGATCTGCTTTCTGGTGGGGGCTACCAGTTACTTCTTCAGTAAAAAAGCACAGACCGCGTTGCAGAATGTAAGCAAACTCAACGAAGAAAAGGGAAACCTGAACCAGCTTCTGAACGACCATTATCAATGGCGGGATGGTTTACAGGCCACACTTATGCAGAACCTGGATTCTGTTTCAGTGCAAGTAGACGGACATCTTTGCGGTTATGGGAAATGGTATTATAGTGAAGCCTTTCAGGATTTCAAGCGCATTTGTCCGGAGTGCGCAGACGTCATTGACTCCATGGCAGAAACTCACCTTGCTTTACATACCACAGCAGAGCATATTGACCGGATCTGGGTACAGGGAAATGAAAATCTGGTTGAGGAGCTGCAAGCCCGCCTTCTGGATCACTTCCGCTGGTCACAGTCTGTGGCCAGCAGCATACAGTCAGGAAGCAGAATTTCAGTTGAGACAAACCCGGCACTTTGTGCTTTCGGAAAACACCTGGCAGCGGATGAGAATCAGAAACTTATGAAAGAGTCTGCGGAGTACCGAGAGAAAATGAATCAGGTTATTCCTCTGCATGACGCCCTTCATTAAAGTGTGAGTATCCTGAATACACTTACCGGTCCGGCAAGAACCGCTTATTATCAGGAACATACCTTAAAAAACCTGAAAGACATCGGGGAAATCTTTCAGGGAATCATTGCCAATGAAGCCCTGCTGGAAAAACAGCAGGCTGATGCCAAAGAATATTTTGAGACTCAGACGCTGCTTTTACTGGTCGACATGGAAAAAGGTGTTAAACAGGCGCAAACCTATATGCTTGATAAACGCAATGCATTGAGTACAGAAGCTGAAACGGTAACCAGGCGACAAACCATCATTATCTGGTGCGGAATCTTTGCCGGAATTATCCTGGCCCTCTCACTTGGAATACTGTTAACCCGACAAATCCGGAGACAATTAGGAAGTGAACCTGAAGAAATTGCCCGTATTGCCGAGGAAATTTCACAGGGAAATCTGTGTCTGGAATTTGATGACCGGGAGGCCATCGGGGTCTATCGTTCCATAAAAACCATGAGTAACCTCTTGATACGCATGATGACAGATATTGGAAATTCCTCATCGCAGGTTTCATCCGGAGCCGGCCAGATGTCCACCACTTCCGAAGAACTGTCCTCGGGAGCCAATGAACAGGCAGCAAGTACAGAAGAGGTTTCCAGTTCCATGGAACAGCTCATAGCCAATATCCAGCAGAATACGGAAAACGCTCAGGCCGCTGACGCCATTGCCCGCAAATCTGCTTCCGATGCATCGGAAGGCGGGGAATCGGTAAAAGAAACGGTTCTGGCCATGCATACCATTGCTGAAAAAATCAGTGTTATTGAGGATATTGCACGAAATACCAATATGCTGGCATTGAATGCGGCTATCGAAGCAGCCAGAGCGGGAGATGCAGGCAAGGGGTTTGCCGTAGTGGCTTCGGAAGTACGGAAACTTGCCGAAAACTCTGCAAAAGCAGCGGCAGAAATAACATTGATATCTCATGATAGTGTCAAAGCTGCGGAAAGGGCCGGTGAAATCATCAACAAAACGGTACCCGATATTCAAAAAACCTCCGAGCTGGTGAAGGAAATAACTCTGGCCAGCCAGGAGCAGTTTACCGGGGCAGAACAAGTAAATCAGGCTCTTCAACAGTTGAATTCTGTGATTCAGCAGAATGCTTCGTCATCAGAAGAAATGGCTTCCATGTCGGAAGAATTGAACAGCCAGGCAGAATTGATGCATGAGACCATCTCCTTTTTCAGATTGAAAGAAGGAAGCCGTCAGAATGTTGTTGTCAAGACAAACATAAAAGATAAAACCAATGTACTTGTCTGACGAGTGGTGTTCCAGTTCTCATGTTACACACGTCTATTCCCCGTGATATACCCAGATCAGCTCATCTGTTTTATAACCGATGGATTTCGCGGTGGCAAGGTAAGAGTTTTTCACGTCGTCGGGGATGGTCGGAGTTCGTGAAAGGATCCAGAGGTATTTGAGTTTGCTTCCCGCGATCAGGGCGTATTGGTAGTCCTTGTCCAGGCGAATCACATTGTACCCGCCGTAGAACGGTCCAAAGAAAGAAACCCTGAGCATGGCGATTGCAGGATCTCCGACAAATTTTGCTTTTCCCATTGCTTGTTCCCGCACTCCTGTCTCTGTACGGCGCCCCCGGTTGTCCACTTTTACGGAACCGTCAGGATTGAGCGTGTATGTTGCCGTGGTGTTATCAAGCCCCCGCTCGAACCTGAAATCCATCCGCGCAATTTCATACCAGGTACCAAGATAACGTTCAACATCGAAATTCGTAACTGCCTCTGCTCCTTCCGGAATCGAAGAACAGGAAATTGCACTGAAAGAAATAACAATTACCATCGTAAGCATGCCGTATGTTTTCATGGAATACCTCTCCCTGGGTATAATTATTTACCGAATTTCATTCGACTTCGCGTATTCTGTCTCGTACTGGTCGCCGATATACCGGTCGTACGCTTCATTTCTCAGTGACTTGTCAGCAGACATACCAGTGAGCCGCCACTCACTTACTGGCGGTATCACCTCTTTAGCCGCAGAAGGTTATTTCTTGCTCTCATACTTACGGTAAAGCGATAATACTCCGGGATCAGGTTCAAAATCACTGACCGGAATCAATTTTCCTGTAACCGAACGGATAGCATACCTGTCCCCCTCCCGGACGAATTCGAGATCAAGTCTTCCGACTTTCAGGCCGAACGAAGCGACCTGTACGATCGGCACTCCGTTCTTGATAAAAGGCGACATAAGGTCAGTATGACTATGCCCGCCGATAATTGCTGAAAGACCGGGAACCTCGCGTGCAAGGCGTTTGTCATTTTCGAAGCCGATATGCGTGAGCGCGATAACGATATCCGACTTCGCCGCTGTCGCGTCAAATATCCGTTTCGCACACTCGATCGGGTCGTCAAACTCCAGTATTGACCCGCTCATGGGAGAAGCGGTACTACGTTGCGTAAGCCCTATAATGCCAATTCTGATGCCCCCGCATTTGATCACGGTATCAGCCTTAAGTCTTTTCAGACTGTGCTCATCGCTCGTGCAACTGACGTTTGCTGCAAGCACTGGAAACCGGCTTTGGGCGAGCCGTTTTTTCAGGATCTTATATGATTCTGCGGCGTCACCAGTTGAAGAGAACTCGTGATTTCCGGCAACCATCGCGTCCGTTTTCTGAAGATTCATGACAGCGAACTCCGGTTCGCCGAAAAAGTGGTAATGGAGTTTGCCGCGCGCGAACACGTCGCCGCCGTTCAACAACAGCACATTCGGATTCTCCGACCTGATGCTTTTAATCAGTGTCGTCTGACGGGCGAGCAAATCGGCGTTCGAGCCGTGCCAATCATTCATATGCAGAATAACAAGATGAAACGTATCATCGAGGGGCTTCTTCGCTGAACACCCAAAGCCGGATAATAACAAGACGGCACTTGCCAGAAGAAGGACATGCCCCCATCTTTTCAGTATATGGTGTCTGGCAAAAACCGCAGGCACCGGTCCATTGGCTGTCTTAATTTGCGGTCTCTCTTTCATTTTTATCTCCTTTGCGCGCGTTAACAATTTCCGTCCGGTATTTAATCACATCCTGCACCGATACTTGTGCCGGGATTATACCTTAAAACGAAGGTTTTGCGGAACAGGATGCTGCTTCAGGAGTATTATGGTATAAGGCGCCCCTGAGGGAAGCCGGATTGACCTGCCTGGCGGTATTGCACGGCGGTTCTGACAAATCCGTGAGCAAGTGCAAACGCGGCTTCACCGGGACATTACTGTATAGACTCCGGCCGAAAACTTTAAATCATCACCTCTCACTCCATTTCGACAAAGCGTTTGATTTTTTCAACCTTACGGGCTAACAGGCCGACGGTGTAGGCGGGATAGTTTTTCTCATGAACCAATTTCGGGACGAAGTCCATGATCGAATCGACGGCAGCTTCAACCGAGTCTGCGTGTTCAAGATCCCTGGAGGCGATCTCGCCGGCGATATCCTTTAGCGCGTCGATCTCGCATTCATAGAGGGCTTTGTTCTCTTTGAAGACATACTCCGTGCACTTTTCTTCGAGCCGTTTGTGACGGGCTTCAGCGATAAGAGCTGCGACATCCTCTTGCATGTCGGCGAGTTCCACGGTCAATATTCCAATGAACTTCCTTACCTTGCTCATATGCGCCTCCCCTTTCCTTGTCTCTCCGGTAAAATTCTCGCATCTGTAGGACCGCATGTCAAATAAACGCGAATCAAGAGTTGGCAAAGCAACAAAAAGAACAGTGTATGCTTCTTTCTGTAAGTCGGGTTTCCAATCCTGATCGTTCCCCTGCCCGACATTCAAGACGAGCGGTTTCAATAGTCTGTAGACGTCACCAAATTCTGACCTGATCACCGTCAGCCACGAACAACTTGTCGCCCGGAGAAATGCCATAGGTATCGCGGAACTCACTGAATGCCGATAGCGTCCTGTTGACGCGGACAGGGCCAATGCTGTGTACGTCGTTTTCGGAGAGGTACTTCAAGACGCCCGGACTCGCGGAGATCCGATGCACGGTGGCGAACGAGGTAAAAAACGGGCGGTAATCGGACGCACCCTTATTGGCGAGTACCTTCAGCGCACATTCAACACCAAGGAGATCGGCGAGGTTCTCGCTGACGGTCAACGCCCCCTTGTTCGCTATACCCGGCGAGACTGGAACGCCGTCAAAAAAGGCTGCAACCTTGTCGCATCGTTCCTTGAAGCGGGCATGATCCCCGAGGGTCCACCATTGCCGCACCCTCCCCCTGGAATCGAACTGGGCGCCGTTGTTGTCGAACGCATGGCTTATCTCGTGCGCTATTACGCAGCCGATACCCCCAAGATTGACTGCCGCGTCGGCACCCGCCTCGTAAAACGGACTCTGCAGAATTCCCGCGGGCAGGTACACCCCGTTCAGTCCCGAATTATAGAAGGCATTCGCTGCAAATATGGGAGACTGCCATTGGTTTACGTTTATTTTTTGCCCAAAGGTCCGAACATCTTCCGTCCTTCTTGACTTCGACACGATAATCACGCATTCCAGTAAATCGTCGTCCGCAAGGGCCGTTCCCTGCGGTACCAGTTGCAACGGGAGCGGCCATTCGTCCGGATAGGCAACGTTTACGCGAATGGCGTCGAGCTTTTCAATCGCCCGTTCCCTTGTGTACGGCTCAAGCCAATCGGACGTAACTATCCTTTCTTTATACTCGCCGATAATGTCCTGTACGATTGCGGTTACGTCGGCTCTAACTTCCCCGGAGCAAAATCGCTCGGAGAAAAGTCGCCCGACTTCCTGCGGGAAATACTGCTTGACGAGCATTAAGGCTAGACGCTTCCTGTAGTAGTTGTCATCAAGATTGCTGCGGATTCCGACAAGATTTGTAAAAAGGGCATCCTCGGCACGCACACACGCGAAGGAACAGTATCTGCCAAACGTCTTCAGGACGTGGGCCTGGGCATAAAGGCTGAGCGTTTCAAGATTGCTTTCCTGGAACGAAGCTGCCGCCCATTCGAGTATCCCCTGCTGGTAATTCAGAACGTACTCGGGAGTACCGAGACCCATTCGGTCGAAGAATGAGGGAAAGTCGACCATGGGATAGTAGGTGCGAAACAGGTAAAAGGGATAGGTTCTCGTGTTTCTCGGGTCTATCAATGCCTGCCCGTTCATGGCACGGGAATTGAGTTCGCGTTCATATGCGTACACCACCTTTGCGCGGCGCAATGATTCGTCTTTGTCGAGTCCCGTCAGGATGAAGAGCGTCTTCAGGTAGTCGATATACGCCTGACTTTTCTTTTTCGATGAATATACGTCGCGTTGATCCGGCATCGGGCCGTAATGATTGAGCATGGCCGTCCCGTCTTCATTTCTCAAGATGTCAAAAACCAGAAGGCTGGTACACCCGGTATCGTCGTGGAATGCGAGATCCGCTTCCAGCAGTTCGGATATGGAGGTGGCGTCTTCGTATCTTTTAAGGAAAGGATTCAGTTTTGTCAGGTCCGACGGTCCCGATTCGGGTAAACCACAGGCAGCGATATAAACCGAGATCGGGGAAGCGTACGGCGAGGACGCGTCCCGGGAACCATTCGAGAGTTCATCGAAGAGTTCAACAAGGCGTCTGTCATTCTGCTCGTCCAACCCGGTAAAGGAAGAATACACTGCGCATCCGTCCGGAAGTACGGCGTGATCGATCAACCACTCCCTGTTGATCGCCCGGTAAAAATCGGTCCGCTCATCGGCGTTCCGGCATTCAAAACGGATCCGGGCAGGCGCGAGGAATTCGGAAATCCTGCTGCAGGAGGAAAAGACGCACCCGCAAGCAAGGACGGCTAAAAGGAAGAAACAGTTTCGACTGAAACCAGGACGCGTATATCGATTGTTTGTATTTTTTTGCATGTCCAATGATCAGCCGTTTCCGGTGTTTCGTCAAGAACAAAAATATAACCGTCAGTACTTCGGTTTTTTATCCGATACGGTTCCTGTTGTAGCCAGAACTTCCACAACCTCTGAGAGCCGTTCCTGGGAATAGAAGTTATCATGGTGGTCGGAATAGATGTTTCCCTCGCGCTCGCTGTGTTTGAGCGGGCACCAGCTGGACTCGATCTGCTCGAGGTTCATTGCAAGGGAAGACGCGTAGACCTTGGTCAGGCGAAGCACAAAGCGAACCGGCGCGCTGTGCCGGCCCGCGTAGCCGGTTGCCTTGAGGTTTTTCATTATCGCCATCGTGCTCGCACGGTGCATACCGAGGAAGAGAGAGATGAACAGGTAGAGAATCTTTGAGAAGAAAAAGGTGAAAAAGAAAAAAACAAAGAGACAGAGGGAGTAGAGCCCGGCGATAAAGATTTTCAGGGGATTCCGTGTCGCGAGATTGGCGCCCGCGAGTTCGTTTACCTCCTCGTTCCATATCCGGGCCGTGCCGTTCGCATAGCCGCAAAACTCGCAGTTGATCTTGTCGAAGAGACACATGCCCTCGATCTTGTGGCGGTCAAGCAGGATAAAGTCTCTGATCCGGAGGCGGCGCAGTTTGAAGAAGGGAGTCAGTATCCACTTGTAGAGGACGATGATCGTTGTGAGATGAAGGAAGATGAACTCGAAAACGCTGACGTACTGAAGGAAGCCCCCGAGCGTGGTGCGAATCCAGCCGATTCTCTGCGCGTGTGCAATAAAGATCGACTTGACAATGAATTTCTTCCCGACGGGCTTTTTTTCTGCGTTATCCATACAATCCTCCCCGGAGTATAAAGAAGGGATTATAACAGGGATGAAGCAATCATGGCAGAAAAATTGACAGGAAATGCCATGAAAAGGATCAAGGGCAAAATGAAAAACGGGTGCCTGATCATATGCTGCATCGTGTTATCTTATATTGATTTTAAAATTT
>CAZQEF010000060.1:0-404 GCA_964592325.1 uncultured Treponema sp.
CCGGGGGGATTCCATAGATAAAATAGTATACCATTTTATAATTTTTTATCAAATTTTATACACCTTTTTCTTAATTTCTGCTAAAATAGTGTCATCATGGAAAGTTCCTGCGAAGAATTTGTACTGCAAGAAATATTGAAAAACGAGAAGATTTGTACTTTTTTTCAACCGATTGTAAGTCTGAAAACAGGAGAAATCTTTGCGTATGAAGCCCTGGTACGAGGACTTCGAGACAATTCAACACAACTCATTCCCCCCTGCGATTTATTCCGGAAAGCGGAAACTGAGACTATATCCATAGAATTCGATCGGTTATGCCGGAAAAAAGCCCTGGAATCCTTCAAAAAATTCCACAGTGAATCACCGTCCATGATGTTCATGAACATCAATACTTCGGTAATCAG
>CAZQEF010000060.1:414-7611 GCA_964592325.1 uncultured Treponema sp.
CCACAGAATCCTGAACGGCCGCATATCAATGTCATTACCAACCAGATGGGATTTGATCCGCAGCATATCGGCCTTGAGCTCATAGAATCACGCGCTTTTTCATCCAGTGAACTCATAGAATTTGTCGGCCATTATCGTGAATCAGGGTTTCTTATTGTAATTGACGATTTCGGCTGCGAGCACTCAAACATGGACCGGCTCATTCAAATTCAACCGGATGTAATCAAAGTTGACCGAAGTATTATTTGCGATATTGAAAAAGACCCGTACCGACAATCAATACTCAAGTCGATTCATTCCCTTGCACAGATGACCGGGGCGCTCTGTCTTGCGGAAGGTGTTGAAACGATTGATGAAATTCGCGCATGCCATCTTCTGGGGGTAGACCTTTTTCAGGGCTTTGCCATAGCATGCCCGGATCCCGATCTTCGCCATATCGAAAAAACTGCCAGAAAACGCATCAGTGAAATCCAGAAAGAAATTCACCAGTCCTCTCTTGACGCCCTCCGTGTTCGCAGACGCCTCACCGGGGATATCAACGTTCTCGCAGACTGGCTGATCCGCCAGATTGATCCGGCCAAATTTGACTGCCTGAATCTTGTCTTTCAGGAATTCATGGCCATGAACAATGAAATTGAATGCATTTATCTCCTCGATGCGGACGGTAATCAGATATCCGATACCATTGCGTCGCCGCAGGTACTCAGACGGCTCCGACCCGGGCTGTTCTCTCCTGCCGCAAAAGGCGCAAATCATTCGTTCAAGCAGTATGTAACCTGTTTTGAAGCCTTGCATGTAAAAAGATATCTGACCGATGTATACCTCTCTCTTGCCTCCGGAAACCTGTGCCGTACCTTTTCCGTCCAGATTGAAGACAACAACGGTTCCTACATCATCCTTTGTATCGATTTCCTTGAGGACCAGATTCAAGCAGCTCAGTGAAAAACAGCAAATAATCGGCCAAAAAGATATCATTTTGCATAAAACCGCAACATATGCGGAAAACCGCTTGATTCTTTCAGCGAAAATTCGTATACTTGCAGCATGATACAAATAGTAGCTGCAGCGTAGGATCAGCCGTTTTCCTCCTCCTTTCGGCTGATCCTTTTTTTATCCATATTGCAGAAACACCCGATTCGGTATACTCTCATTTTCATGAACGATCAGACATTCACATTGACCATCCGCTGTTCTGACCAGAGCGGCCTTATTTCCGCAATAACCGGATGCATTGCTGAATCCGGAGGAAATGTCCTCAACCTGGCGCAACATACCGCGACAGATATCGGCGTATTCTTTTGCCGAATTTCCTTTGCTGTTGGAGACGGTTTTAAGGAAGAGCAGTTCACCAGCCGGTTTGAACCGATCGCCGTCAAATTCTCGATGGACTGGAAGTTATACAATAACTGCAAGAAAAACCGTGTTGCCCTGCTGGTTTCAAAAACAAGCCACTGTTTATATGAAATCCTTCTGAAACACGAAGACGGAGAGCTTGATTGCGATATACCGGTAATAATTTCAAACCATCCGGATCTGGCACATATCGCAACCGCTTTCCATATCCCCTTTTACAAGATTGATACTGCAAAGGGCAAGGATGCCTATGAAGCAGACGTTCAATCGATTCTGCAGGAATATTCCATCGATCTGGTGGTTCTGGCACGATATATGCAGGTCATGAGTCCGCAATTCTGCAAGAAATGGGACTCAAGGGTCATAAACATCCATCACGGGTTCCTCCCCGCATTCAAGGGCGCAAAGCCGTACCATCAGGCCTGGCATAAAGGCGTAAAAATTATCGGCGCAACAGGACATTTCGCCACAGAAGACCTGGATCAGGGCCCCATCATTTTTCAGGATGTCATTCCCGTCTCGGACACCTGTTCGGTGAATGAATTCATCCGGATGGGGAAAGATGTTGAACGGCGCGTTCTGGTTGAAGCGGTCAGAAGGTATCTCCGCCACAGCATCTTCCTCCATGAAGGAAGAACCTTCGTTATCGACTGACCGGATTCTCAGATTATTGTTTCGAGGACAGTTACCAGATCACCGTCGTAGAATCCCGGCTTCTTCCGCAGTTCTTCGACAGCGGATTCCTTGTCGTATATTTCCCGGTAGTTTCGTCGGGAAATAAGCGCGATGTATGACTCGACGATTCGTATTACCCGGGCGATATAGGGGATACGGTTCTCTGACAGACCCTCGGGATATCCCGATCCGTCCATATTCTCGTGATGCATGAGCACGCCGTCGGCAAAAACCGGCAGATACTTTTCAGGAACAAACGAGAGCTGCGCAAGCCCCTGTTTAACATGATTGCGTATCTCGAAGATTTCATCTTTTGTAAGGTCCTCTTTTCCGAACAGCGATTTGTCAACTTCCAGAAAACCAATATCATAGACCTGGGCAACGTTAAAAAAGAGCATTGATTCAAAATGGCCAAGGCCCATTTCACGGGAGATTTTATATACCATTTCGGCAACGTTCTTCGAGTTGTTTTTTCTGCTTGTTGCCAGATCGATCTCCATCCCTACTTCGCGACATTTATTTGTCAGTGCATCAAAGGCTTCTTTTTCTGCGGCAGTTTCAGGTTCTGGCGGCAGTCCTGTCGCCAGAGAAGAATTGCCGATCAACTGAAGCGGAACATCATCTCCATGGGCAGGCGGAAGGGCCTCGACACCCGGAGGAGGAGCCGGCAACCGGTTGAGCTGCGAGACAGCTCTCAACGTTTCAACAAATTTTTCGTGTTGTGTCTTCGCGTTTCTCATGTTTACGATGAGATTGAGAATTACCACCACAAATACAATAAAGAGTACCGCCCCGATAAGAAGGGCAACAAGAAGTATCACGCGGGTGGTTTGTCCGTTTACTTCCGTGGCCTGTTCGAAAGCCCGGTCGAACGCGTTTTGCTGCGTTTCGGCGAGTTCACGGCGAATCTTTTCCTGTTCCTCCCGGGTTCGCTCTTCGGCATCAATCCGTATTTTCTCCATCTCGAGCTGCAGTTCAAGCGTACTCGGTGAATCTTTTGCGGATTCAGGCGAACGCCTGCCCCAGACGGTATCCAGCGATTCCTGGGTTGTTATCACCCGGACAAGGCGATTTATTCTTTCACTGGACAGAAACGGAAATTCGACAAGTTTTTCACGCACCTGGGCAAATGAAGCGGTATTCCGCGTATCCCGTATTTGCTCAAGATATGAGTAATAAATGGTCTCGGCAATAACTTCTACATTCTGTGGAACAGCCGAATCGGAATATGAATTGAGAACGATATTGATGTATGAGAAAGCGCGGGCATGGTTTCCTGCAGAGTATTCATTGTTTGCCGCGTTGAGATAGCGGGTAATCAACACATCTTCCGAAAAAAGCACTCCGGAAAACAGGAACAGCATTCCTGCAATAATACACGTTTTACCGAACTTGTTACTCATAGTTGCCTACTCCAATCGAAAGCGTCAGATTTGCGTCATTCCGGATTCCTTCGTTCATCATGAACAGGGAATCCCGAAAACCGGCCTTAATAAACACATCAAACGTCGGCATGTCGGCCAGAACCGCGGTCAGGGCTAAATGAAATCCCAGAGATGCAATGATGTCCTCGTCATACAGATGGCCCGCATACCAGTCCGCACCAAGCTGGAAAAATCCCGAAGAACCAACCGCAATATCCCTGAATTCAAATCCGGCGACAGGAGTTCCAAAAGTTTTTTCGGGATACTCGGTGCTGCCCGAATCAATACCGAACAGACAATATCCGATACGAATATAAGCATTACGGCTCAGGGTATTATTTGCAAGTAAAAAAACACCGCCAGCTTTCCAATTAATTGCGTCGTCTCCGGTAAGGGTAAGAATCAAGCCCTCTCCAATAATATCGCCACCTGCGGAAAAACCTTCACCACGAAAAATGACACTTCCGGACCCCGATAATCCGTACTTCACCGTGCTTTTCTCCGGATCCCGCACATGGGAAAGAACGGCCAGACCGAGCATGATATCCCAGTTAAGATCCCGATACTGGGAGTTAACCTGCTGATCAAGATATACGGTCTTTCCTGTTGTCGGATTGACAAGCGCTTTGTAGGTTTTATCCACATCCTCCCGGATTTTTGCTTCCTGTACCTGCTGCCGGTATAATGCCAGCGCCTCTTCTTCCTCCTGACGCTTTACTTTTTCTTCCCGGCGTTCCTTTGCCCGCTCAATGGACTGGTATAGTTCATAGGCCTCAACGTTATCCAGATTGACATTGACCAGCGCAAGAGTGACAACAGCAGCCTGATCAAGGTTGTTTTCGATTATCAGCTGCCGGGCCCGTTTGAGAGTAAAATCCTCAAGCCGGAAATACCATGAACTGGATTTATGCGAGGAAAGAACCTCCTCCAGTCCGGGGGCACCGTCACGCGCAATGATGCCATCAATATCCCGATACACAGAGTCCGGAACTACCGGTTGTGAATATACAGCGGACACAGCCGGAACAAGCAGCAATAATGCAAACAGTACCTTTCTCATACGACACCCCAAAACTCTATTTATCCCCATATACCAATTCTAATGGGTTCATTAAAAGGATACAAGAGTAAATCTTTATTTTCTCCATATTCTTTAATATAACATGAGCAGATTGCCGGCTCCCGGTTCTCGTGATAAAATCCGGACATGAAACAGACAAAAAGAATATGGCTTGCCCTTGCAGCAACAGCAATCCTCCTTGTTGCCGTTGGCGGTTTTTTTCTGTATTCCCTGGCAACCCGGCCAAAAACGCCGGTAATTGCCCTGTACCGCATACCTGCCCCGGTTGCAGCTGTTCTGACAGACAAAGCACAGGATCCGGTATATACCGGGGGGAGTTTATTCTCTGTCATGGTTCTTGACGAAACACAACCGCTTGGGCCACAGCTTGAAACAATCACAAACAGGATCAGTCTTCTTTTTTCCCCGATCGGGCAGGCTTCAGCGGCTCTTTCAGACGAAGCCCATCGCCCTGCAGAACGGGTTCGGCGACTTCTGCCGACCACCATACGCAACGCGGGAAGCTCCGGCCGTGATGCGTATGCCCTGCCGCTTCTCATGGATCATTATGAACTCGCGTATTCAAAGAAGCTTTTTCCGGAAAACAGGTATGAAACACCGAAAACCGTTACCCGGATGCTTCAAATGGCCCGAGCGGTCAAAACAAAAAAAACTTGGCCCCTTATCTGCGCAGGGTCCCGTGATGAAGATCTTTTACTTCTGACAGGAACACTCGTGCATTCACTGCATGGCATCGATTCATACAAATCGCTTGTGGCACATATCCGCTCAGGAGAACCGTTTGAAACAATTCTTGAGGAAACAGATCTCAAGTCCGTACTGGAAACGCTGTTATCCTGGCGACGGGAACGACTCCTCCATCCGCAATGGCTTGAAATGACCAATGAGGATATTGAAGCCTTCATGCGTTTTGACAGTGCCGCCTTTGTTTTCATGCCGCTTTCTACCCGCAGACAGATTAACGCCGAAACAGTTGAAAAGTACGACTCGTACCGATTCCCGGCGGACCACGCGGCAACAAGCTATCCGCTCACGGCACCGGTTTATGCAGGCATCCGGATCAGAAATGAACTATTCGCAGATTCCGCGGAAAAATTCCTGTATAGCCTTGCAGAAGATGCGGCACAACAGTCTCTTTCACGTGACACCGGGCTCGCGCCGGCGAATGCAAAAGCCCCGGTCCCCGATAAACAGGCGTACGATGTCCGTTACTGGGCAGCCGCTTCGCAAGTGCTCGTTCCGGACCCGGTAACTGCCGCGGTGGATGATCCGGCCAGAATAGCTTCATTCGCGGCAGATATTCGTGCCTATATCAGAAGCGGCGGGAAACCGTTGAGCCAGCAATAAAAAGCCGCCCGGGAATCCCGGGCGGTCCTGTTACAGATCTTTCCTGACTACATACTATCGCTTTTGGGCTGTTTCTATGTAGCCGCTGGTGCCTTCCTTGATGGCGTATCCAAACACCGGATTATCTGTTCCGTTTCCATAACATTGGCCCGTTGTAGTCGAAGAAGTACTTGTTCCGGTAACGGAATCCTTGATCGTACCGGTTGCGTCTTTCCAAAGGGCTACATTAATACGATCCTGAGTCAGACGTGCCGCCGTCGGAATAATGGAAATTTCCCAGGCGCCGGTATACTGGTCATTCACCACGCCATCAGGGGCACGGCTTGCAGTATCAGCCAGTACGGCCAGTTTCGGCTGCTGGGTGGATATCATGTAATATCCAATGTACGGTATGACATCCCCTGCTGCGTTCTTTGCCACATCGATGGTAATGTTGGTGCCAACAATTCCATAGGAATCAACTGTCGCTGTCTCGGGAGTAGTATCAGAGTAGTTCTGCAGATACGCATATTTCAAGTCTGCCCGGGTATTGTCATACGCGGCAATATGGATACCACCGTCACTGTCGATAGCCAGCTGGCAATGCTCTCCGGCTCCCTGGAAAATCTGTATGGGAGTCGACCAGTATCCACTTCCGGTTGTAGCACTTGCATTATTATCATTTTGCGGAGCAACTTTGTATGAGAACAGGAGCTGCTGGTTTGTATAATCAAACCAGGCAAGTACCACTACATCCGAAGCGGCATCCGTTCCGGGAACAAGGCCAAGGGCGAGGTATTCACCAGGCTGGTTTGGCGTATCTCCGTAAACATCAGCGACGATGCTGTAAGCGGCTCCATAGGATTCAAATACAGTATTGTTCCCCTGATTCCGGTCATCGAACTGTCCAAACTCTACTTCCGTGTTGGAGTTATGATTTCCATAACGGAACCGGATCTGCTGGTTGATATCATCATAATAGGCCACATAGATACGGTTCGTACCGTTACCAGCTTCGGTAACTGCAATTTGGGGTGATCTGAGCCGACTCTTGTCAAGAATTGCCGTTGCTTGCGTTACGCCGTTTACAACCGTTCCCGCGGGTACTCCGATTGACTCAAACCGGATTGCATTATTGCCGTCATAGTTGCCATCCTGGGTGTTTATTGTCCCTATTCCCCAGCGACTTGTCACATACACAAACCGGCCGCCATGATCAGAGTATGAGTTGATATCACGCCCGACTACCAGACCATGTGAACGCCCCGAGGTATCATACGCCATGGCAACATGATAGAAGTCATCATAGTTGCGTTGCCATTGCGTATACGAATTTGT
>CAZQEF010000061.1:0-5371 GCA_964592325.1 uncultured Treponema sp.
TGATCAGATACAGTCCGGACGCAAAGGGCCGGGCAGTCCGTAAAGCGGTCATCTACACGAAGAATGAGCACGGCATCCCCGTAGAGTACATCGACACCGATGCTATCCGCATTATTACCCATCTGCGTAATAACGGTTTTGAGGGATATATCGTCGGCGGAGCAGTACGGGATCTTCTGATCGGAAAAAAACCGAAAGATATCGACATTGTCACCAATGCAGAACCGGCAAAAATCAAGCGTCTTTTCAGGAACTCACGCATAATCGGAAAACGTTTCCGCCTGGTGCATATTTTTTTCGGTCCGAGAATTTATGAAGTGTCCACGTTCCGTTCCATTGCAGGCGGCAGTACCGGAAATGAGTTCGGCACCATGGATGACGATGTCCAGCGACGCGATTTTACCATAAACGCCCTCTACTATGATCCGCTCAAGGAACAGGTAATTGATTATGTTGGCGGGGTTCGTGACATACGGAACCGGGCGCTTGTTCCCGTAATCCCCCTGTCCGTCATTTTCAGTGATGATCCTGTCCGGATGATCCGGGCCGTAAAATATGCAACCACTACCGGTTGCCGTATCCCGGCAAAAGTGGGCAGGGCAATGCGAAAGAACGCAGCATTGCTTCAACCTGTGTCACCGTCACGGTTAACCGAAGAATTGTTAAAAATTATAAACAGCGGAAATGCGGCAGGCATAATCTCCGGTCTCCTGCGCCATGATCTGTTCATGTATCTTCAGCCATCGGCATGCAGCCTCCTGGATGGCAACCGGGATTTTTCGGCTCAGTATCAAAAAGATCTTCAGGAACTGGATGAGCTGGTCATGTCCGGGGAAGAAGTCCGGCTGGGGCGAAAGCTTTCCTTTCTTGTTTCAGCCCTCATCAACCTCATTACTGACTGGAACGGCCGTCCCATGGAAGTATATACACAGGTATATCGCGAATGTCGCCGGTTCATCATGCCCATGAACCCGCCCCGAATCGAACTTGAATATGCGATCAGGTACTGTTTACGGGAGGGAGGACTGGCCATCCGTACGACAAAAAGCCGTGGAAAAAAACGTGGGTCCGAAAGCAGGGATAACCGTGACAATAACCCTGACACACCACCGGGAAGAAGTCGCCGGCGGCGGCGGAGAACCATCACGGCATCGATCTGAGCAGGGTGTCTGCCTTGTCACCATACCGTGACGGACTGAGTTCACGCGCTTTTTCCAGATAGAGCCTGGATTCGGAATAATCACGGCGTGCATACGCTGTAAGGGCAAGTGCCCAGTTTACAGTTGCTGCGTCAGCCCCGTTTTCGAGAGAGCGGCGGTACCATTGTTCTGCTTCCTTATACGAACCCGTTGCATACAAGGATAACCCGAGATAATAGGCAGGCAGGGGATCTGTCGGTTGCAGGAGGACTGCTTTCCGCAAAACACGCTGCGCGTTTTCATGGTTTCCACCGGTATACGCCTTCATGCCGTCTGCCAACATTTCCGAAAACGTTGTCTGTCCGTCAATCCAGTGTATAAAATCACTATCTGCCCGATTAAAACGGGCATTTCTTTCAAAACGCTCATATACAATACGGGTATTTTCTTCCTGGGAACGCCGGTTGTAGCCGTCCCGTCCTTCAAGAACAACAAAGGTTTCATGAAGAAAACGCTGATATCCGGGGTGTTCGGTTTGCATGAAAAATGCCACTGCTGCCCACGATAATGGATATAACCGCGCTGCTTCATACGTACCGGTCCGTGCATTCAGTATTGATTGCAGTGACAGGTTTTTATCAGGATCACCCAGATAATTTTTGGCTGTCTCAAGCCATGGGGAATACTCACTCTGTACAACCTCTCCGTTATCAATATTGAAGGTCTCTACCCATGCCTGCAATCCGTCCCTTAGCCAGAGCGGTGGTTCAAGAACATAGCTGTACATGTACTGCAGAAAAAGCTGACGGTTCAGGGAAGGACCGGAGAACGATTCGTACCCGTTTCCGTCACCTGCAGGGAAGAGCACCAGCTCGGACAACTCGGGACGGCCGTATTTAAGAAAGACAAACTGGGTTCTTGTTTCTCCGATGCGTGAGAGAAGATACTCATCAAAAGCTTCACGGTCAGGCAGTATCCTGATATTTGCCGGATAGCTTTCGGGATCAGGATCAAATCCGCACAACCGTGAAAATGAATCACGGAGAAGCATGAATGAACGTCCGATATCCTGAATGTCCAGAGCAGAATCACTGTAGGTTATGCGGTAATTACCCTGAGTGCTTGTAAATGTTTCTCCTGAAGTTGTGGCAATAATGCACGAAACAAGCATGCATGCGAGCAGTTTTTTGACACTCATGTTCGGTTCTCCTATGTGCTGGTTATTTTGTCTATAACAATGTGGACTTCTTCTACAAGTATTCCTGTATATCGTTCTATGTTTTCAACAATGTATTGCTGCATCTGATGTATTTTGCCCGTAAGCTGTGTTCCAAAGGGAACATCAATCACAATTACGAGTCGATAGCCCCTCGAATCAGTCTTGATTGTCAACTTTTTTATATTCACGGCCGGATCAAATTCACCGACACAGTGAATTACCATCTGACTCAGGGCGGCTTCGGAGATGATCACCCGGCCTGTCTTTGAGAATTCGGGACGAACAACCGATTTTTCGTATACCTTTGACATGGCATTGCTGGAAAGCATCTTCTTTCGTCCCTTGAGGAATACCCGGACATGATCATAAAAAATCTGGGGATAATTCCGTTTGATTTCGATTGATGGAACCGGAATAACGTGTTTTCCTTCAACACGGCGAGACCTGATCGCACGCTCAATATCTTCGGTCGAGGCGATATCTTCAATCCTGACAATCTTGAACGGTTGCGGAAGCTGGAGCCGTGCTGCAATTTTCTGAACCATCTTGTCCGATGTCCCGAGAATCAGAATTTTCTTGAATGATTCATTTTGAAGCGTCCGCGCTATTTCATCACGATGGGCCTTGTTGTCAAAGAGGGCAACACGAACAGCCGCCAGAAACGTCTGTTCGCGTTTTGCTGACTGACCTGCAAGGATTTTGTCCTCACGAATTAGAAGCCCGTCATCCACAATCAGCTGAATTCCATATTTTTGGGCAAGGAGTTTTGCGCGGAAACTTTTTCCCGTTCCGCTGTCGCCTATGAGGGCGTATACCTTTACACCCTTAAAAAACCAGTACAGGTCGCTGAGGTTTTTCATTCCCTGTCAGTATACGTTGAGCGTCTCAAGCTTTGCAAGTACATTATCGTCAAACGCCCTCACAATAATCTCGCGGAAGTAATCGGGCAGGGGTGCAGTCAGTTTGTCAGGCAAGTCGCCGGGACGTTCATCGGGAAATACCAGCCGCCATGCATGGAGAAAATAACCTCCCGGCATTGTGCCCCCTCCATAACGCCTGTCACCGTAAAGGGGAAATCCCCGGGACGATGCCTGTATGCGTATCTGATGTTTTCTGCCGGTCCTGATACGGAATAACACAAGGCTTACCGGACAGCCGTCAAGGAATCCGGGCGGACATACCGGCCGGATTCCGGTATCCATTTCTTTCCCGGATGAATCGGTATCAACCCATTGACCTTCAACGGACAGTGTACCGCGAACAATCCCCAGATAGTATTTTCCGAGGCGGTGTTCCGAGAGGGTTTTGACAAACCACTGCGCGCCGTACAAGGTGCGGGAAACGGCGATAATTCCGGAAGTTCCCTTATCGAGTCGATGAAGCGGTCCGCTTCTGAACGAAAGAGACGTTAACTCCGCCTCTGACGGCGGAATCATCCGGTCCAGTCCGCCATCCCCATGAACCGGAATTCCACGGGGTTTGTTGATAAAGAGAATATCCCTTGAATCAAACAGGATATACGGCTCCACAGTGCCGGAACCCTGTTCTCGTTTGTCCCGGTTTTCCTGATCAGCGGAAATGATTACCGCTGCGATATCAATGGTTCCATCCAGGGGCAATTTCGTATCCGGTTGTGCTTTTTTACCGTCAATACGAATCAAACCCCTTCTCAGATACCGGTATATACCGGAAAGCGGAACATCGGGCATAAAGCGCCTGGCTACACGGTCTATCCGGCGTCCGGCATCATTTTCGGTTATTCGGTACGAAATAAAATCCATTATGGTAGAAGTATACCGGGTATTCGCTACTTGACAAAAGGGGCTGTTTGACGAAAATATCCCTGATGAACAGGACCTTGTTATCTGAGCTTACATTGCTGTTGATTAATCCCATTTTTCTCTCTGCGGTCAGCAGCTGGATTTTGTGCCAGTTCATTAAAACACTCATTACACTGTTTACGCGCACTGTCCATTCACTCGGGGATCTTGTCGCCCTCCTGTTCTGGAAAACGGGCGGTATGCCTTCCAGCCATTCTGCCCTTGTTTCCTCAGTTGCCACAACGATCGGTTTCAAATCGGGCATCTACTCCGATCTTTTCATTTTTTCCTGCTGTTTTGCCCTTGTTGTCATACGTGATGCTGTCGGAGTTCGCCGCTCAAGCGGTCTTCAGGCCAAGGCGCTCAATGAACTCGGTGCAAAGGTTTCCTCCCGGATGAAATACCAGTTTAAACCGGTCAAGGAAATTCAGGGGCATCGCCCCATGGAAGTTCTTGCCGGCATACTGCTCGGGTTTTTCATCGGCGTCGCTTTTTCCACTCTCTGACCGTTCATGAATACGGCCCGGACCGCTCCGCTTCAAATCATTCTGCCTCTGTTGGCTGCAGTTACCGTATCCACCCTGATCATGCTGCTGTATCCCGTCCGTTCAACCGATACCGCATGGAAGGAATACCGCATACTTGCCGTTTCACCTCCTGAACGCGAAACGGAGATTGCGTCCAGACTCAAAGCCGCCGGAATCGGCAATTTGATAACGGAAAGCAACTCAATGCTTCCCCGGGGAAATCCGCTGTCACCGGTTCAGCCCTTTGTCGATGAAGCGAACAGTACAAGAACCAGATGGTTTCTCGATCCGGAAACAAATTTCCGTTTTTTTTATTTACCGGATGAACCGTACCTTGAGCAGAAAACCCAGACAGCGCTGACAGCGCTCCCGATATCCTGGTACCTCGAGGGAACTGCAGCAGTTGTCCTGTTCCTTCTCATACCCCCGCTTCTGATTCTCGCGACCGGTCTTTTTATCCAGAGAAACCGTTTTGCCGCGTTTCTTGGAACACTCCCCGCAATACTGCTTGCCTTCTCCTGGAACAATCCTGCCGGTATGATGTGTGCCTCACTCATGTCCGGAACGGTCATTACCGTATCAGATATGCTCCATTCCGGACATTTCGAGATTACCGGCCGCCAGCGCCTGATCCGGATGCAACGGAATCCGTTTCTTTTTTTACCG
>CAZQEF010000061.1:5381-7602 GCA_964592325.1 uncultured Treponema sp.
CACCTTTTCTACCACTTCTTGGTGTATTAGCAATAACGTATTCTAATATCAATGTTGCAGTTTCATCAAGTTTTTGTTCAAGTTCTTTTTTTACCGATTCTGCCGGCATTCATTACCGCGGGTTTCTCCGGGGGGCATGCCTTTTTCCTGTTCTCGGCAGCGCTTGCCGCAACAATTTCACTGTACTTTCTGCGATATCTTGTTCCCGAACTGCCTTTCTTTTTCGCGTATACGGGTAAAACATCACAATACCGTTTACGATGTGTGCCCATGCATCCCCAAACCGTGTACCGGAAACACTATCTCAACAGAACCCTGCTTATGACGCTTTCAGGTGTGCTTCTTGTGTCAGGAAGCATAACATCATTCATGTTTTTGGCAGGGACGAGAAAATCGGCATTTCCTTCTGAAGGGCAGTTGTTTTTACCCGCTCCCTCGCGCTATACTGACGAGACCGGTTTTACACCGGAAACCTTCGAGGCTTTTTTAAAGATCAGGGATGGTTCGCCTCTCCCGGATCTTTCGGACTTCCTGGCAGTTCAATGGAAAATGGCCATTTTCCCCTGGACGGATTACCGTAACCGGTTGTATCCTCCGGCTGTTGGAGAACAGATGGTTGTGTATGATTACCTGTTTGATGAACAGCAGGGTCGGCTGATGCCCATGCCCCGGGTGGTGGCGGAGTTTGACCGTGAATTCATCAGGAACACATTGGCACAGAAGTCCACCCCGCTCGAGAGAATGCTCCTAAAGCAGGGACGATTTGTCTCTGGAAGGATAACAAGGCACCAGTAATGATTCGATTTATCCGTTTTCGGCGAAGCATGGAATCTTTTGCGCTGTCGCAACCCGGACCAAATGAGATTTGTACCGCATTTCTTCCACCAGTCGCACTGGTTCCGTTCAAGCAGGACTCCGGTGCAGAAGCATGTCCCGTTGTCACGGAAGGAAGCCGGGTGAGGGAAGGGCAGCTCATTGCCCGTGGCACACCACCGGATATGTCCCGAATTCATGCGCCCATACCGGGACTGCTTCGATCAATTCGGAAAAAAAACCCAAATAACGGTGCATCATCCGGAATGGCAGAAATCGTTCTTTCCGGTTCCTTTGACATACTCGGAAGAAAGGAAGAAAACTTTTCCTGGAAAAATACTCCTGAATCGGAAATTCTCAAGCTCATTGAAGACCGGGGAGTAGTTTGCACCTTCGACGAACCGGTTCCACTTGCACCGGTACTCCGTTCTGCAAAAAAGCAGAAGAATCCTTCAGTTGTCGTTCGCCTTTTTGATCTTGATCCGACCTGCCAGCTTGATTCTTTTTTGACAAAACACCTTTTCAGGGAAGTTGTAGAAGGTGCTGCACTCATCGCCCGTTCCATACATGTAAACGAGATATATTTCGTACATGATGATGCTGTCGGGCCACAACAGGAAGAAATGAAAGACCTGACCGGATCGATTGAACCGTATCTTCTCAAAATGGACAACCGTTATCCTTCCGGTAACAGAAAACAGCTATCAAAGCTGCTGGAATCAGAAATGGATTCAGATTCACTTGTATTCATTGACCCGTCAACGGCAGTTTCCGCCCATGATGCTGTTGTGCACAACAAACCGGTGCTGTACCGGTATGTTCATGTTTCCGGTCCGGCAGTACGGAATTCTGCGGTCATGAAGGCAAAAATCGGTACAACCATTGGCGGACTCATTCATGAATGCGGCGGATTTACCGAAAATCCTTCCCGGATAGTCATAAACGGACTCATTACCGGCACTGCCGTATCTGATCTCGCAACTCCAATTACCAAAACGACCAAATCGGTACATGTCATGGACAGTGAAAACTGCCCGGATTACAAGGTGTATGACTGTATCCATTGTGGCAGGTGTCTGCAGGTTTGCCCGGTATATCTTGATCCCATGGAGCTGGTTGACGCCATAACATACGGTGAAATTTCACCGACGCAGAGAGCACTGATCGAATCATGCCAGCATTGCGGGTGTTGTTCCATGGTTTGCCCGTCAAGAATACCGCTGCACCATATTCTGAAAGAATCACAGGAAGCTGAAGAACAGGGAGCCGCAAAATGAAGAACACCCAATGGAGAGTTGCGCCTTCTCCGTTTATTGTTACACGCCCAACGGTGACAAGCATGTCGCTCGTAACCATACTGTCGCTCACCCCGCACCTGTGTGCCATGTTTCTCCAGCATGACTTTGTC
>CAZQEF010000062.1:0-7600 GCA_964592325.1 uncultured Treponema sp.
CAATATCCAGCGGGAATCCGCCCATTATCCAGATAACGAGCCCTGCCGACCTCGCGAATTTCGGTTCCAATTCGGTAACCGTAACCGGTACGGTCGAAGCCGAATCCGGCTTCGATTCTCTGGTTGCCGAGGTGTCCATAACTTCAGTCCCCGGCGGTGTGGTGGTTTCACAGGATACCTACAATCTGACGGAAGGCCCGTGGTCGTTTGACATTACCGATCTTGATCTGCTTGGTACCGATGATCTGTATATCGCGGAAATCCTTCTGACCGCCACGGACTTGCAGACTAATGAAACGACGGCGCTTCGGCGTGTGCATATTGATCATACCGCGCCGGTCATTTCTTCGGTGACTTATCCTGATGTGGCTGGTGTAAACAATGTAGTGGGCGTTACTCCCGAATTCCGCGGAAACGCGACTGACGGAGAAGGAACCGGCATTGTATCTGTTGAATACTCGCTGGACAATACCACCTGGCGTGAAGTTGCGGGAACCAGTATCTGGAATGCCATTCACGCGTTTGAAGAAACCGAAACGGAAGGCGGTAAAACGCTCTATCTTCGCGCGACAGATGCTGTCGGAAATGTAACGAATCCTCCGTTTGAGCGGAACTTTGTTTTTGATCGCCAACGGCCAACCGTCAGCGTTGATGATGGTGCAGAGCAATTCGCCGGCGGTGAATTCAGCCTCGCGGTAACTGCGGACGATACCTATGGTATTGATCATCTGGTCATTGCCCAGGTTGGAGACGGCACTTTTGAAAGCAATATAACGCTGAACGGTCAGACCGGCAGTTCATATTCGTTTACGATAAACGGATTGCCCCGTGATCCGGGAAATCTTGACAACACCGTCGCGTCGGTTGCGGACGGGGTATATGAGTATCAGATCCAGGCGTACGATGCCGCCGGGAAGATCAGCGAATTCGCTCCGGTCACCGTGACCATTGATACTACCGCGCCCGATACAAATACCATAACAGCTCCTGCCGCGGGATCGGTCGATCTCAATTCACTGTCCGGAAATGCGTATATATTCCGGGGTATTGCACAGGATGCCGGAGTTGGTGTTGAGCGTGTATGGTATATCGTTGATACCGATGCAGCGGCCCCGGTTGTTCCCGTGGCCGATTCGCCTGCTGACTACGGATATACTGAGCTTGCGGCTACAGGCAACTGGAGTTTTACCAGAAATCTCGTTGATTATACTGCCACTCCCGCTGTGAACGAGCTGTCTGAAGGTGTCGGATATTATCTCCATGTAATCGCCGAAGACAAGTCCGGGAACCGGACTCTGCCCGAATCGGTTGAATTCGATGTGGACAGGAACAATCCGGTTGCCAACGAAATTGCCGTTGGTGTTACCACCCTGGTAAACCGGAGAGTCGGATTCAGTTTGAACGGAACCGCCGCGGACACCCATGGTATTGCATCTGTGACAATTACTCAGAGCATGGATGGTGGCGTCAAACTGGTTATTCCGGGAGCGCTGGACCTCACTCCTGCGGGAACCGGATATGACTGGACGCTTGACAATCTTCCCCGGGGAAATACGGCGGGAACCATTGGCTCACAGGCTCTTGTTGACGGCAGCTATGAATATGAAATCACGGTTGCCGATGTCACCGACAAAACACACACAATCATCCGGCGCATACGGTTTGATTCCACCGGTCCCGTGCTGCAGGTTACTTCTCCCGAGGCTGGGGCATGGGTCAATAATGGTACGGTTACCGTTCGCGGTCTTGCAACCGATCTGACTTCTGTCGGCGGCGTGTATTATGTTGAATCCGTTACCGAGCCTCCATTACCGCCCCAGCCTCCGGTTGGAGTGGATCTTGTGGAAGCAGACTGGATTGCCGCAGGCTGGACAACAGCAGGCGGAACGCCCGGTTCCTGGGAAATACTGCTTTCCGGTCTTCCTGAGGGCGATCATAGTGTCTGGATTTCCGCAATGGATACAAATGCCAACATGACTCCGGCCGTACAGCATACGTTTGGGGTGGATACCGCGCTGCCGGTGCTTTCCGGTGTGAATACGCCGCTTGCAGATACAAACAACGGATTTTCACTTTCAGGCAGTGTTACGGATACCAATGAGCTTGCTGTTCCTGCGGTTGTGATTACCCAGACCAGAAACGGAGTCGACTCCGTAGAAATTGAAGCGGTTCCCGGTGTTTCCATTCCGGACGGCCACGAGTGGGCCCTGGATAATCTGCCGCGAAATCCGCTTTCACCTGCGGATCAGATTACCTTTGTCCCCGCGAATGACGGTGTATATGATTATGTCATTACGGCAACTGATATCGCCGGCAAAAAGCGGGAAATAACAAGAACGGTTACCATTGATACAACATCGCCGGGAATAACAGTCGAAAACGAATCAGCGCTTTCCGGCTGGGTCAGTTCGCCGTCTTTGCCGGTCTCCGGAACAGTAAATGACGCCGGATCGGGTGTATCCATCGTACAGTATTCGCTGAACAGCGGTCCGTTGCAGGCGCTTTCGGTGTCCGGTGTGAACTGGAGCGGAAATATTCCGCTTTCAAGCGGTTCAAATCAGACACTCTCCTTTACGGTTACTGACCGTGCCGGCAATACGGCAACGAGCGCCGAGTATTCATTCAGTGTGGATCTTGATTTACCGTCATTAACCGTGGACTCTCCTACAGGTCCTCAGCGGACAAATCTTCTCTCCGATCTGACCGCAGAATATACCGCAGGTGATTCGACAAGCGGCGTTGCAAGTGTTCTGGTAACGACCATTGGCGGAGTCGCCATTGCGGAAACCGATCAAAGCGCTACGGATAACGGTGATGGAACCTGGACTGTTTCGGTTCCCCCGGCAACACTCGGTTCGTTGAGTCTTGTTTCTGGCCAATCTTATGCAGTGATCACAACAGCAGCCGATACGGCGGGGAATACCACTACGCAAACATTCTCCATTGTGGTGGATACAACAGATCCGTCGGTGGCAATTACCGCTCCCGCGGATGGTTCCGCCATTAACCGGCAAACACAGATCAGGGGAACGGCAAGCGATACCCAAATGCTGGATAGGGTCGACCTGTATGTGGAAGATCCGGGAACAGGTCTTCTTCCCGCTGTTCCGACACAGACTTTTACCGGCGGCGATGCATACAATTGGGAATACCCATTTGATACTGACGCGTGGGAAACTGACGGCGGCAGTGGCGTGGCGGACGTTCGCGTGATTGCCCGCGATGAAGCAGGAAATACCCGCACACTCGACTATGCCTATACGGTGGATCAGGTTTCTGATCGTCCAAGGATCAGGAGCAATAATGTCGAGTTTGATGACAGTCTTCCGGTCTATCCGACGACACTGCAGATGACCAGAAATGTAATCGGTACAATCGAGGACGATGACGGTACGGTAAGTCTGGTAGAAATCTGGAACACCGAAACATCATCCTGGGATGTGATATCCCTGAGCGGCATCAGTTTCATCTTTACTTCTCCCGGAGATGACGGTGACAAGATTCTCCGGTTCCGTATTACCGATGGGGCGGGAACGTCCTTTGAAACCGGTACTGCTGCTGCTCCCAAATTTGAATGGGGCGCGGGAGGCGCCGGAGAATTCACCTATGGTGAACGCGAATACAAGGTTGACACCAGAATCCCGACTGCCATGGAAGATGTATATGTAAACCGCAATGGCGAGGATGTTTTTGGCGATGCGGTCCTGCTGCAACCTAACATGCCATTCGGCGGCAACTCGGCGGACTTTGTGCTCTGGCTGGGTGCGGACGATGAAAACGGGATTGAAACGATTACGGCGACCGTACCCGGGGCGACTCCGGCTGTTCAGATGTTGACAACGGCAGATGAAGATCTGGGAACGGGATTGACCGGTTACCAGGTGTTCAGATCGGCTCCGATAGATATCAGTGCTGTTGATGATGGAAGCCTGACGATCGATATTGAAATAACCGACAGTTCGGGACTTGTCAGTACGGCGTCAAAGACCATCTATATAGATAACACTGCTCCGGATATTGACTACTCCTACCCTGAGCATGAGGTTGATCAGGTGTTTGGAAATTTGACCATAAACGGTCTTGCATCGGATGAAGGTTCCGGGTTGCAGAGTATTGAATACCGGATCGGTTACGATTACGCAAGTCAGGCCGCCTGGAATACGGCAACAAGAAGCGGCGCTTCCTGGTCCATTACGGAATTCGCGACAGGCGGAGGCGGAGTGAGGATTGAGTCTTACACCAGGCAGGAAGTATCCGGTGTTGATACTGGTACAGATACCCTTACCGTTGCCGGACATGGTTACGCTGATGGTACACAGGTCTGGATCGGCGCGGATACGCTTCCCGGCGGCCTTGCCCACAGCACGGCATATTATGTGCGGGATGCGACAACCGATACTTTCAGATTGTCCGCGACACCGGCGGGTGCCGTCGTGAATATAACAAGCGAGGGTGATGCTTCCGTTGGCGTAAGCTCACGTGCCGCCTCTGCGGCCGGAAACATCTGGTTCCTGCCGGTTATTATCCGCGCGTTCGACAAGGCGGGGAACGAATATGTTACCCCTGAATGGAACTATCGGATAAAGGTTGATCCTTCCGGTGACAAGCCGACCGCTTATGTTACCTATCCCGCTCCGGATACGAGTGTTGCCGAACCGAATCCGATCGTCGGCGGCACCATCCGCATGAGCGGTTATGCGGAAGACAATATTGATGTTTCCGAAGTGTACATGCAGATAGATGTCAACGGAGATGGCGACTTTACGGCGGCAGACATAGATTCCGAACTGGTTGACTGGTACAACGGCGGACTCGGGAAGCTGACAAGCGGCAGCCGCAACTGGACGCAGACCATCAATGCTGACGGAGAGTTCAATCCCCTGATGGCGGGAACCCGCCGACTCATCATGTTCCGTGTACGGGCCCGTGACAACAACGGCCTGTATGGATCATGGACCGATGCCCATTACTTTGAAGTGGACGAGGGTGTTCCCAAGTTCGACGATCTTGTTTTTGAACAGGGCGGCAGTACCCGAACTTATGAACCGGATATGTGGCTGAGCGGTGACTGGATCCTCACGGGAAACATAATGGATGAAAGCAATATCGGCGTGATCACGGTCGGAAGTACTCCCGGGGCATCGGCCAGTCTCGTGACCGGCACTCTTTCAACACCCGGATGGTTTACCGGAACCTCCTCCGGAACTCTCTATGGGTATGCAATGAGCATACCGGTGAATACCGAAACAGTATTCCCCGCGGGGCAGACGAGTCATTCGTTTACCATTTCTGCTACCGATCTGAGCGATCCTCCCATGACGGCAAGTCGTGAAATCAGGATACATTACGACAATGTAGCGCCGGATGTTTCTGCTGTTTTTGGCGGAAACACGCCCATACGGAATTCGAACGGTTCTTATGAACTCAACTCCCGTGTTGTGGAAGCGGAAAGCGGCTTTGACCGGGTCATGGTGGTATTCCACCGGCCTGCGAGCATCGCGCTCCAGGGCGGCAGGGTATACAACCCGTTGTACTCAAATGACCATACCGCATGGACATCCCTCACGGAATCCGCCGAAGGCCTGCCGCTGATGGAGTACTCCGGGGCGACGCGTCCGGATGCAAATTCCCTCACGCTTGCCGGTATCGGCGCTGATGCGTACGCCAGGGAGGGGTATTACCTCCGCATTGGCGGTATGTATTATCGTATTTCCGACGTGACCGGTGACACAATTACCTGGGAAGGCGACGTTGATGACTCCATAACCAGTTTTGCCCTCGTCTATGCCTTTGCGGCGGACATGCTTACAACCGAAGTGACGGACCAGGATGGAGACGGAATTCTGGAATCTGTTACACGGTCGGGCGGTAACTATGACTGGAGCTGTTCAATTGATTCAACCAACCTGCCGGATGGGCAGATGCATATCCGGTATGTCGCGTTTGACAAGGCGGGCAACTTTGCGTCTCCTGCAGATGTTGTGACCCGTATTGAAAACAACCCGCCGCTTCTCGCCCAGGTTCAGCTTGCGACCGATCTGGACGGAAATACGACCATAACCGATGGCAGCGGCGCGACGCTTGACGAATGGAATCCTCCGTACAGCACGCTGAACGGCGGGCTTCAGCAGAAAACTGCTGCCGTTGATGCAACTGATCCGATAAATGCTTTCACTGCAAAGGATTTCATGGAGGTTGTTATTGATGTAGTTGGTGGAAACGGTGATCTGCAATACAGTCTTGATGTAGACGGTACTCCGGTAGCCGGACACGAGATTAGTGCGGCGAATCTGAGAACCGGAGATTATGTTGAGGGTTCAGAATCAACCGACACCATAATCGTGACCAGGGAGCAGCTTCTTGCCATGACTGACACCGATCACGATTTTGTTTTCAGTATTTGGGATTCAACCGAGACCTACGCAATGGGAGCGAGTACGGACTTCATGGCCGAACTGACGGTTACGCTGACGGTCGATGTTGTGGACGAGAATAACCCGGTTGCGGTTGTATCTCCCTTCTTCTGGAACGATGCCGAGGACAACTCGCTTTACGGCAACAGCCGGGCGAACGGACACATTGAACTTGAAGCGGATCTTCCTGCGCTTGTATTCGATCAGGGAAGCGGTCTGTTCGACACAGATCCCAAAGTTTCCGGAAAGATCAGTATTCGCGGAACCGCGTATGATGATCAGCGTATAACCGCGCTCTGGATGTATGTTGGTGATACTGCGGCAGCCGGCAACTTTAGTTTCCCGCCGACTGCGGTCACCAAAACTTTCGGCGGTAAAACCTACTACCGCGTGGCAACCTATGCGCCGGGATCGGGATGGACCGCAACAGCAAGCGACATGGAGACAGACGGCTGGATATTCGACGTAAATGATGAATATCTGAGTCAGGATGGTCACCTTGTAAGCTGGCAGCTTGACTGGGATACCGCAGAACTTGATACCGTTGCGGCTGTTGACCGCCTCGTACGGATTGTAGCAGAAGACAAACGGACGGATGCCCTTGGGGATCCTGCCCCGAACGCTTCTTCCGAAACGCTTGCCTCCAATCCGGGAGATGTAACAACGAACAACGTGCCGTCCTACCGCATGGATGTGGTGCCGTATATTACTGATGTGGTTACCGAGCTGTCCACGCTAAAGATCAATAATCCTTCCGTGTACAACAGGACGGCCCTTGGCAGGTATCCGGTAAATGAGAATGAAACTATCACCGTGAACGGGTTTAACCTTGAAGGGGCTGCTGTCGATGCTGTAACCGGTGAATCTACAACGGATGGCGTGCTTTCTGCGCCCATGGCAACTGCCGAAACCGGTAATTTGGGTGTAACGGTAAATGGTGTAAGCATTCTGAATAATGTGAACAGCGAGGATGTTGAATACAACCAGCAGCCCAATGGCGATAACAACGAAAATCTGCTGGACGATGTTGTTATTGATGTATGGGAGTTCAACAACCGTGCCGCAAGACCAACCCGCGGAATTGTTACTGACCCTGTCATGAAGATTAATCCGGGGAATGACCATATAGGCTTTGCCTTTGCGAATGGTCCCGATTACTTCAGCATGAGCGACGGAACGACAAATTC
>CAZQEF010000063.1:0-7577 GCA_964592325.1 uncultured Treponema sp.
CCTGCCGATCTGTCAATTTTTTACCGGATCCTCTGACGAAAGCCGCGCAGAAGACGGAGCATGCTCCGGCCGGGAACCTGAGTCCGGACGAAGCCATGCGTACTTTGAATATCGGAGTGCAAAAAAAAGTCTTGAGAAAAAAGTGAAAAAGGAAATCCTGATTTCAGTTTTTTGTATTGCTTATGCGGCAGACCGTGCAGCCGAGTATGTGGACGTGCTTCTTTTCACCGGGGCGGTCAAACATGCGTGCTATGAGATATCCGTCCGGTGGAACCGATTTCCCGCATACAGGGCAGCTTCTGCGCAGACCGTCTTCCATATAGGGGTGGCAGTGAGGACAGCCGAATATGTGGCAGATGCGGTTGGTCTTTCCGGGGAATATAGCGGACTTGATTTGCTCTCCGGAATCGAGACCCGAGGAGCACAAAGGACACCGGCCGACAACAGCCCCTTTTTTTATTGCTTTGCCCTTCTTTCTTGACGGGGCTACAGAAAAAATGCCGTATGCGAAAACCAGGAGGAATATTCCGACAAAAACGAGTACCACGATGTAATAGGGTCCGAGAATCATACATATATAATGCACGATTTTAGCGCTTGCCGCAATCTATAAAGTGGTTTATGATAAATTTGTGTCGGTATTATATATTGTGGCGACCCCGATAGGAAACCTGGGGGATATTACCCACCGGGCCCTTGAGACATTCAAACAGGTTGATGTTATCGCGTGCGAAGACACGCGGCATACGCTGCAGTTATTGACACATTTTGGTATACGGAAGCCGTTGGTTTCGTGCCGCTCGCAAAACGAAAAAACTGCTGCTTCAAAGATCATCGAACTTTTGGAAAAAGGGCAGGATGTCGCCTACGCAAGTGATGCCGGGACACCGGCTCTTAGTGATCCGGGCGCCCTTTTGGTTCGGGAAGTCAGGTCTGCTGGCTATCAGATTGTTCCGCTTCCCGGGGCATCCGCATTTGCGTCGTTGCTGAGTGTGTCCGGCGCTGTGGACAAGAGTGTGACCTTTGAGGGATTCTTGTCTCCCAAACCGGGAAGGCGGCGTTCGCGGGTCCGGGAATTGATGGAAAGCGGTCCTGCAACGGTATTGTATGAATCTCCGTTCCGGATAGTAAAGCTTTTGGCGGATATTGCCGAAATTGATGCTGAACGGAGGGTTGTAGTCGGTCGGGAATTAACAAAGCTGCATGAGGAAATTGTCTGTGGAACCGCTCAGGAGGTTTTTGAAGACTTTTCCGGACGGAGCAAGATACTTGGTGAATTTTCTGTGTTAATAAGCGGAAAAAACACTTAATTTCCGGACCGTATCGGCCGATAAGAATGATGAAGGCAGGATGAATATGATGATTGATCGTTTGGGGGGAATTGATCCCCTGAAAAATGTACAGAATACTCATAAAACCCAGCGGGCGAAAGAAGTATCCCAGCCAGATTCAATTGCTGTTTCCGAAGAAGCGCGTGAACGTGCAGAAGTTTTCTACGCAATGGAAGCAGCCGGATCTGCTCCTGATGTTCGTTCCGAACGTGTCGCTGAGGTTATGGAAAAAATAAAGGACCCCGGATATATTAACGATGCAGTTGTGAACCTTGTTGCCGACCGCATTATGGATGTGTTCGGAGTATAATTCCGGCAGGCCGGAATGTGGCCGGCCCCGGCGATAAATGGCGGACCAGATGGTTCCGCCTTTTTTTTTGGAGTTTGTATGGCAGACTTTGTATTCCGTATTTCCCCCAATGTTATTCTTGGCCCGCATACTCTGGCCAGACTTGCACAGGTAGCGTCCTCCTGGGGCACAAAATATATGCTTGTTGCCGATCCTCTTCTCAAGGAATATGATGTGGTTGAAAAAGCTGTTTCCTCTCTGGAGGAAAAGGGCATTTCAATTATCGTGTTTGATGATATTCCCTCCGCTCCGACTTCAGAGACTCTGGAGCAGGCGATTTCCCTGGCGCGGGGGGCGCATGTTCATGGGGTCATATCACTTGGCGGCCTGAAAACAGCTGCTCTGGCCCGTTCTCTCGCCGCGCTCTATAACGAAACGCATGATATTTACGATTTCCTGACCGGAGCACAGCCTTATTCCGGCTCTTTACCCTTCATCGAAGTCCCGACAACCTGTCGGGATCCTTTTGTTTTTATGGATCGGACTCCGGTTATTGACGCACGGAATCGTCAGGTTCGCCTCATGAAAATTCAGAACAGTGTGTGCAAGGCGGTTGTAATCGACCCAAATCTGTATATGCACATGTCGCCGAATACCGCGGTCTCCATGATCTTCCATGCCATTGTTCTGGCTGTTGAGGGATACGTCTCTACGCGTACCAATTTCTTTTCGGAAACCATGCTCGGAAAAGCGATTGAGCTTTTGCTTCTTGCTCTGGATCCCGAACAGAGCAAGCTTGTGGGGACTCCGTCGGAAATGCTGGTTGCCCAGGGCGGGTGTATGGCCTCCATGGGAGTTGCGGTCAGTTCTCCCGGCGTGGCCACGGCGATTTCTCTCGCATGCAACGCCCGCTATAAAACATCAAGTTCCCTGGTGTGTTCAGTTCTTCTCCCCTATATTATGGAGGACGCAGCGCGGGCCAAGGTGGATAAAATAGTAACAATCGGAAAGATGCTTGGCGTTTCGGGTGCCGGACTCAACTCGAGTGAAATAGCACGCGCGGCAATCGATGATATACGCCGACGCCTCGCGCTCGCCGGTTTACCGACCCGCCTCAAGGATCTCGGACTGACCATTGATCAGCTTGTTCCGGCCGCGGAAGACGCTGCCGCGCTTGATCTCATGAACTATATTCCCCGGGCGATGTCCAGCGATGAATTATTTGATTTGATCAAACAGGCGTATTAGGATTTTTTCGTGATTCCTCTGTTCAAACTTGAGCAACTTCCTGCCGGGCAGCGGCGGCGAAAGCTGGTAAAGCTTTTGACCGAGTGGGAGCGTCGTCTGTATGAGACTCTTTCCCCCGATATGTCGTCTTTTGAAGGAGTCCGTATTGGCGACATCCTTTCTTCTTCTGACATTTCCTGGCTTATTGGCGTTATTCGTCTCGTTCTTGAAGATGCATACATACAACGGGAAACACTTACCCCTGCGGACATGAAACTGCTGTCATGTCCTCCTTCCGTGTATGGTGGCCATGATGCGCGGGAAATTCTCCGGTTGTGCAATCATGCGCGTCATGCGCTGGTACACGCAACGGGAGTACTTCCGGCTGACTGGGACTTCGTGCATCCGGTTACCGGTCTTCCCGATGAACGGAAATTCAGGAACGGACTGAGCGTATATGCAGAAGATCTTCGCTCCCCGTTCAACATGGGTTCCGTGTTCAGAACCGCCGAGGCTTTTGGCGCAGAAAAAATTCTGATCTCCCCCGGCTGTGTTTCTCCCGATCATACACGTTCGCAACGCTCCGCCATGGGATGTGTGGAGTATATTCCCTGGGATCGGTGCGCGTTGGCGGATTTGCCCAAGGATCTGCCGGTTTTTGCCCTTGAAACAGGCGGAACCGACATTGCCGATTTTGTGTTTCCCCGGGAAGGCATTGTAATTATCGGTTCTGAAGAACTGGGAGTCAGCCCCGATGCGCTTGATCGCGCAACCTATGGGCGTGTTTCAATTCCCATGACCGGCATAAAAGCTTCGATAAACGTTGGTGTGGCTTTTGGTATTCTGATGTTTGCATGGGCAGGTTATCTGGATCGTTCAGTATCGAATGCCCGTTGAAAACCTGTGCATATCTTCTGGAGATGCGTTTCCGAGTCTATGTTGAACTGCTTGAGCAGAACAGGATCAATCTGGTAGAAATCGATATCTTCTTCCTGATAATGGATCATGAGATCAGCCAGATTGACCGTGGCCGCGAGATCTCGGTACTCCGCCGGCGCCTGATCAACGAGATGGTGATAGCGGATTGCGGCGACAAGGGCGGGGGGGAAGTTCCATTTCTCTGCCAGTGCGGCCCCGATCTCGGAATGATTGATGCCGGTCAACAGCGTGTTGAACACCTTGTCCGGAATGTTTCTTGTCTTTTTTACGGCTTCCAGTTTTTCCAGAAGTTCGGGATACAGCGCGCTCAACACGATTTTACCCAGATCGTGGAGAAGTCCGCATACGTAGGCATCTTCGGTTACAACCCGGTTTTTCAGGAAGTTTCTCGCGAGGTTGTAGGCGAAGAAACCGGATTTATATGAATGCGCCCAAAGGTGTTTTTGCTCCTCGGATGAGGGGCCAAGAATGTTCATTGATCCGATAGAATACAGCAGGTTCTTGATTCCGCGAATTCCAACCAGTTTGACTGCTTCCGTTATGCTTGTGCACTTTTTTGCAAGAGAAAAAGCCGCCGAGTTGACAAGCTTGAGAAGATCGGTTGTAAGGGCAACATCGTTGCTGATATGGGCAGCAATGTCGGAAAGTTTTGAATCGGGATCGTTAAGCAGTTTTTGAATCTGCGCGATGTTTTCCGGGAATTGCGGAAGTTCATTTATGTAGGAGACAACTTCCCTGGTAAGTTCGGTGATATGCTGTTGTGTCAGGGTATCTATGGGCATGGTGATACGGGTAATCGTTTCCCCGTTTTCAACGAGCACCTCGTAGCTGTCGTCGTTGAGCCCTACCTTTTTGAGCATGAGGATCATGATGACCAGGCCGAGGCCGGCGCCTTCCGAATCATCCATTACCTGGGAGAATGCTTCCTCAAGGCTGACAAACTGACGGGAACGGGCAATCTTGTCGAACACCCGCTTGAACTCCGTTTTGGTCATCTCTGAATTGTTTCGAATTTCCAGGATAATGGTATTGTGTTTTACCTGCATGACAACTTTGACATACAGGCCGGCTTCACGCTGGAGTCGCAGATAGTAATCGATATTGGATAGGGTCTCCTCCTTGAAGGAGCGCATACCGATTTCATAATCACGGGTTTTGTTGATGTCGAGCCGTTTTTCTGCAAAATACACCCGCTTGGTATTTGCCTTCTTCGCGTTTGCCGTCAATTCACTGATACAATAGCTCAGATAATCTTTGAGTCGTTCCTGGCTCAGTTCCTGGAGAAAAAGAGCAAGTATTTCTGCAATATATAATTCTATATCATGAGGGAGTGTATATGTGGTAATTGAGAGCGGGACTCCCATACGTGTGGCTTTCTTTATTTTCTCGGAATCAACCGTAATACTACTTTTTGAATCCATGATAATTCAGTGTATAGTAGGAAAACGATTTTTTCCAGTATAAATGCATGCTATTTCCTTAAATTACGCATCTGTTCAACCTGCCGGGACAGTGCTTCACGGACTTTATTGCCGAATTCTTCCGGTGATACGGGTGCGAGAAGGGATAATCCCTCGTCCACCGTGTCTATTGCCCAGATATGGAAGAGTCCGTCTTCGACTGCTGTCTGGAGACGGTCCGATGGCAGCAGATTTGGAAGATTTCGGCGGGGAATAATGACGCCCTGGGTTCCCGTGAGTCCGATGATGGAACAGGTTTCGAAAAAACCTTCAATTTTTTCCGGTATACCACCAACAGGTTGAACATCTCCCAGCTGGTTAAGGCTTCCGGTAACCGCTATGTCCTGTCTGAGTGGAATTTGCGCTATAGCGGAAAGAAGAGCAAAGAATTCCGCGCAAGACGCAGAGTCGCCGTCTACCGGCGAGTAGGACTGTTCAAAACAGATGCTCGCCGAAAGGGAAAGCGGCATATCCTGTGCATATTTTCTGTGCAGGAGCCCCTGGATTATCAGATGAGCCTTGTCGTAGATCTCTCCCGAAAGGCCAGATTCACGTTCTATGTTGATAACTCCGGTATCCCCCGGGGCGGCTTGAGCAGTAACGGCGACCGGTGTCCCGAAGGAATGGTATCCACGGTCAAGAACTGCAAGGCCATGCATTTTGCCGATTGCCGATCCGGATATATCGAGGATGATCTCACGGGATTTTACCATCTCGATATATTTCTCTTCCGACAGTTTTTGCAAATAAAGACGGTGATCTATGGCTTTTGCGACAATTTCTCCGGTAATAACAGCGCTCATCTGTTTTCTCGCCTGATAGTCCGCTTCGTGGATAAGATCCGAGATAAGGATAAATCGGGTGGTGAGCATGGTGCGGTATTCCGAAACTTGTGCCGCATAGGTAAGAATTCGGGATAGCCCCGAATCATCTACCGGAAGCAATTTGGCTTTTTGGCATGTGTCTGTAACAAACGCTATGACCCGGCTCAGGTTTTCGTCTGAGGCAGGCATGACAGAGTCAAATTCGGCACAGACCTTGAACAGTTTTTGAAAGTCGGGATCTTCCTGGTAGAGGATGTCGTAAGAATAAGCTCCGCCGATTACTATGACCTTCAGTTTGACGGGCAACGGCTGCGGTTTCAGCAGACTGGGGAGGTGGTTTCCTGAAGGCGGGGTCTGTATCTCGGTAATACCGGACTGCAGTACGCGTTTGAGGTATGGCCAGGATCCGTCTTCCATCAACAGATCCTGAAGGCGCAGGATGAGGAAGCCGCCTGCCGCACGATGCACCGCTCCCGGGCGTATACGCATATGGCCGTTCAGTGATGAGTCCTCATTTCCGCCGGACGGGTCAATGCTTCCGAACAGATTGGCAAACGTGGGAACCTCTTCTTGTATGATATGGGCGTTATCCTTTATGTGTTCGCAAATCAGGTTTACCGCGTATCGGCCAAAAAATGCCCTCTTGTGAGCCGATGACTTGAAGGACTCGGCAAAAAGGTGGTTGTTTGACAATAGATCGTCACGGAGGTGCTGAAGAAACTCAAGCGCGTCTTTATTCTGGGGCTCCTTGCCGAAAAGGGTTCTCAGCACAGCAAGCTCGTTGTCAATGACCGGCTCTGCGGATTTTGTTCTCAATTCGCGTATTTTTTTCTCTGTATCACGGCGTTTATCGCGCAATGTTGAAAAGAGATCTGACATACGGTCAAGGCAACGGTAGTACTGTTCCCGGATACTGTTGAGCCGTTCTGCCGAAAACTTTCCCGCTGCAACTCGTTTTTGAAGTTCTTCAAGGGAAACCGGACGACCCCGAAGGAGCGGAACAAGATCCATCGAACGTGTTTCATCATCATGGATTTGTACCAGTGAAAAGCCTTCCATCGTCATTTGCATTTCAAATTCCGACAGAAGGAGATTCTCTTCGGACTCTGCTTCTGCCGTGATTTTTTTGCTTGCGGCGGCAAAGACTTCTGATTTTGTGATCTGCACCGCCTGTTTCCGGATGGATTCAACCGCAGTTTTGAGTGTATCCCGGAAATAAGCTCCGGATTCAGGCGGGAAGAAGAGTGCTTTGGGTTCAAGCGGATTCCTGAAATTGCATACATACGCAATATCTTGTAGATCGTCGGGATTTGCTTTATAGTTTTTCAGCAGGGTTGTCAGTACGGTTCTTCTGCCGGTTCCGGAGGCTCCCATGATGAAGATGTTGTAGCCGTCGGCTTTAATGCCCAGTCCCAGCTCCATTGCGCTGACGGCCCGATCCTGTCCGATGATCGGTGTGTCGGTTCCGTTTGTTCTGAGTCTGCGGACGGTTTCTTCCGGAATGGTA
>CAZQEF010000064.1:0-7575 GCA_964592325.1 uncultured Treponema sp.
CTCGGCGGGAACTTCCCGGAGGGTCGGCATAAACATCCTGGACATCTTCATGTGTAGCACCTCTCAATCAGACGTTCATTTTATAGGTAATACCAGCCTCTTTCAACTGGTGATTGCCAAACAGTATCATTGTGTCCATATAAAACAGTCCATACACCCTCCATGAACGGGAAAATGACAAGAACATCTATTCTGTCAAAAAAGCCCCGCAAGAAATTGATTAGTTCTTAATTTTGATTTAATATGAACATATAAAGGCAAAGTGGCTGTACGCCACAGGAGGATTTCATGAAGCACCTGATTCATTCCATGGCTCTTCTTGGAACAGTAGCGGCCATATTCCTGAGTTCCTGCGCTAGCGGACCGGATCTTTATCTTACACAAAATATTTCTGAAACAGACAAGGCAGAATTCCTGTTTTCCCAGGGAGTCAAAGAATATGAAACACTTATCCTGCAAGAAAATGATTTGACAGCAGTCCCCCGAGTACGCAAGTTTTTTGAGTATACGCTCGAATTTGATCCGTTGCATGCAAAAGCGCCGGTATATCTGACCAGGATTGATGACTACACCGACCGTCAGTTTAACCGCTATATCGAGCGCGCCAGAAAATTGTATGCAATTGAAAAACGCTCCGCCACAGAAGAATATGACATGTTATATGCCATTGCCCGCGCCGGTGAGGCAAAGAGCTCTGACCGTGAGCTCGCGAAACTCAAAAGAAATACCAGTGAGCAATTGAACGCCGTTGTGGATCGGCGTATGGGACCACTGCTCGAGCACGAGGAACGTATTCTTGCCGAAAATGATCCCCGCGCTCTTGCCCGGCTGGTTCCTGAGGCAAATCGCCTCATGGAATCAATTGACAATGTTGACCCGGGCAACAAGACGGTTGAAAAGGCAAGGAAAACTGTTGGAGATCACATAGCCACCCTTGCCGAGAAAGATATCAATGAAGCGAAAGCACATCTTGCGAAGCACCGGTATGCAGAAGCGGAAGAGTCCCTGACCAAGGCGGAAAAAACCATTTCCGGGTTTGACGCGCCGGTACGTCAAGAAATAAACCAGCTGAAGTACGATGTATACATGCGCTGGGGAACCGCGCATTACAACGCCAGGCGTTATCCGCAGGCAATAGCTAAAGCAAACCAGGCACTGGCCATTCAAAAAACAACCGAAGCAGTAAACCTCAAGGCAAAAAGCAGACAGGTAGCATCCGCTTCGGATCATGATGCCGACATCAACACCATTCTGTCAGGAGTTGACGATTCCATTGCCCGGGGAAACCTTCTGGAAGCCTGGGATACCTGCAACGCCAACATACCCAGAATGAAACAGAAGGCGAATCAGGATCGGCTGAACGCAAAGAAAAACGATATACTTGCGGCACTGAAACCGGTATATTCTGCAGGAATTGCCGCATACAATGACGAAGACTATAACCTTGCAAGAGACAAATTCTCGCAAATTGTGGCCATTCAGCCTTCTTACGAACAGGCACAGGCATACCTTGATCGCGCAAACAGCAAGTTGAGGGCGCTTTCCGGTTCAAACTGACCTGATGGAGAAGCACATGAAAAAAACCCGGGTGTTCGCGTATATTTTAGATGTTCTTGGCGGACTGGCATTGATGGCCTGGGCTTTTTTCCCTGTGGCTCCCGGTCCGGAAAAAGTACAGTTCATCCCGTACAGGATGATACTGCAGTTCCAGACACTGCATGAACCCGTCTTCTTTTCACAGCTTCTCTATGCAGTGTATCTCGTTCCCGCGCTCGGCTTGTACCGGATTGTTTCACTGTTTTTCCTGAAAAAGCTCGGACGCCTTGCAACACCATGGGGAGTTTTTCTTTCGCTGCTCCGTATTCTTGCAACCGCTGTCGCGGTGTGTGCGCACATCCTGCCCATGCTCCGTTTCGCAGATACTCCGGCATGGTTCGAAACCATTCATCAGCATTCCCTCATTTCCCTGGGGGTTATTCTTCTCATTCACCTGATATCGGTCATTACCCTCGCTAAAACGGCGAATAACCACAATCCGGTCTACCGTGAGTACCGTGAGTTCAAGAATTCGGAATTTGCCGTAAAAAACAACGATTCCCTGCGCAGGAGAGCCTCCGCTATTGAAGTACTCTTCCACATCAGGACAAAACTCTTTTTCGCTTTTATCGGGGTAATTTCCCTTATCCTTGTCCTGTTAAGCTCGCTGCTGTTGAGCAACTACCGGACAACGCTCCTTAATGCCGTAGGCGATACCGCCCGAACACAGGTCGAACAGGCAACAGCCAGTTACCGTATCAATCTGGGCGATACCATTGCCATGTTTGAGTACATGAACCGTCAGAAAGAGCTGAATGGGAAAGCCGAATTCTCATATGAAAGTCTCGTCCTGTATACCAATCTTAAGAACCCGGTATATCTTGATACCATTGACGGCGACGTTCCGGATTTCGAGGCGGAATTTGCTCTTGCCTTTCCCGGAGAACACTATCCATCCCTTCCTCCGCTCCCCGGAGAAAGTGCCCGCAAGTATGCCCGGCAGCATCTCCGTGACCGTGAAATCCTCACCATAGAGGATCAGGCAACCCGGACGTTCAACTATGTTTCACCGATCATGATGAGTGAAACCGTCCGTTCCGGTGAAGACCGCATCAGAAGGGACCGCCTCCTCGGATTTTCAGTAATGGTCTTTTCACGGGATGTAATTCTCCGGCCGTACTTCAAGACACAGCTCTCGGTGTTGGTCTTTACCCTGATGTTCCTGTACCTGGCGATCATCCTGACCTATCTGGTCGGTAACTTTATTGTTAATCCCCTGCTCTTCCTGCGAATGAATGTCAGAAAGATATCCGATGTCCTGTCCACCATGATCAGCGGGGAATCCCGGATCGCGTCTTCATCGCTTATCTACAAGGACTGTGTAACCAGTCGGGATGAAATAAAATCCCTTTCCTCCGAGATTAACGACATGGTTACCGTAATCCGCGGAATCGTCCCGTATATATCTGCATCGACACTCAAACATGCGGAAACCGGAAAAACATCTACAACCCGGAAGGAGCTTACCTTCCTGTTTACCGACATCCGCGGGTTCACAACCCTTTGTGAAGGCATGCAGCCGGAAGAAGTTGTTGGTATCCTGAACAGCTACCTTGATCTTGAAACCGAGATAATCCTCAACAACCATGGTGATGTTGACAAGTTCGTCGGCGATGAAATGATGGCCTTTTTTGAAGGTCCTCTCAAGGAAATAAACGCCTGCCGGGCGGCAATGCAAATTCGTCATGCGATGATGGAAGAAAAAGAACGCCGCCAAAAAGACGGCCTGCCCATTGTATCAATCGGTATCGGCATCAACAGCGGCGACGTGGTTTTCGGATCGGTCGGCGCCCGCGACCGTATGGACTTTACCTCAATCGGAGATACGGTAAACCTTGCGGCACGGCTGGAAGGAGCAAACAAGGCTTACGGTTCAAAATCAATCATCACAGAAACCGTCTACAAGAAGATCAAAAGCAAATTCCTTTGCAGGGAACTCGATTTCATTGCTGTCAAGGGGAAAAACGAACCGGTGCGGATTTATGAACTGCTTCAGGAAGTCCCGCAGGCACAGCCGAAACTGGTTGAGATAAAAACTCTGTTTGAACGGGGCCTGGAGGCGTATCGCGAACGCAACTGGGCAAAAGCGAAAACGGCATTCAGCAAGAATGTACAAATATACAACGACGCTCCGTCTGCGGTGTATCTTGAACGCATTGAACACTTTACCGCGAATCCGCCGCCCAGAGGCTGGGACGGAGTGTTTCGCATGATGGTCAAATAAAAAAAGGCCGTCCGGCAGTATTCTCCGGACGGCTTCTTTCTCTTCAGGACGTAGAATTACAAATGTGATTTAATAAGCGAAACGACCTTGTCCTTCGCGATGAATCCTACCGTCCGTTCAACTGCTTCGCCTTTCTTGAAAACAACCATGGTCGGAATGCTGGATACTCCGAATTTGACCGCAAGATCCTGCTCCTCATCAACGTTAACCTTGGCAATCACTGCTTTGTCGCCAATTTCTTTTTCCGCTTCCTCAAGAACAGGGCCGAGCATCTTGCACGGACCGCACCAGGGAGCCCAGAAATCTACCAGAACGGGTTTGTCCTGATTTATTACCTTGTCAAAACTTGCTGCATTTGTATGAAGAACTGCCATACTGTGCCTCCTTTATCGTTTCATCTAATAAAAGTATACTCAGTTTGCCGTCATCATGCTGTAACTTTATCACACAAACTGCACGCGGTGTTATTCAACAATTTTGGCAGCAGCATGAAGAAACACCGTTGCCGCCTGGGCCACATTAAGGCTTTCAATCCTTCCGGTGCCGGAAATACGAACCAGATGATCACACAACGACCGTGTTTCGCCGGAAAGGCCGGTCTCTTCGTTCCCGAGAACGATCAGGGGTTTGCCCTTTCCGGTAAAAAGCGCCGGCATGCCGTCAATATCAATATCTGACCGGTGGTCTGCTCCAATACTTACAAAAGGTTCGGGAATCCGTCGCAGGAGCCATGCAACATCGGGAATCTTCCAAAGGGATACGAACTCCATTCCTCCCTGCGCGACACGGTACATACTGGTGGAAATCCGGGCCTGATCGTCCTCATCGCTGAGAATGATGGTTTCGGCTCCAAAGAAGGCCGCGCTGCGTACGATGGCGCCAAGGTTATTGGCATTGCCCACGCGGTCAAGTACAAGAAGGATTGATGATCCGGCCACATGCCGCAGGTTCTGTTCGTCGAGGAGCGGTATGACCGGCTCGGTGATCATGGCTACAACACCCTGATGATGCGTGCTTCCTGCAAGTTTCTCCAGTTCCTTTTCATTGTCAACCACGCGGTAGATTCTTTTATCCGCCGCAAGTTCCCTGCAGATATTGCTGAAAAATCTGGCACGATCCTGTGTAAAGAACAACCGCCGGATCTTCTCCGGATGATGGTCTGCAAGCGCACGGACTGCTTCAAATCCGCATACGGCAAGCTCCCGGAATTGTTTGTTTTTCATCGGACCACCTCGCACAGGAGTGTATCACAGAGATATTTTTTCCGGAAGGATGAAGAACTCGCTTGACGGAGAACAGCAAAATTTGTAATGTAATGTTACCGAACATTCGGTAACATTTTTCTGTGCACAGGTGTTACAGATATCGGAGATGCTGATGCCAAGGAAAACCGCCGGGGAATTGTCCCGGAAAGATCAAATACTTGAAGCCGCGTTTACGCTCTCACGGCGGGATATTTCCTGGAGCATGCGTGATATTGCCTGGGAGGTTGGTGTCTCGAAGCCCGCTTTGTATCGCCATTATGCGAGCCGGGCAGAACTGGAGCAGAAGATGGAAGCCCGGGTAATGGAGCATATTCTCTCGGCAATCATGACGCCCGATGAATCCAGGGACAGTATCCGAATGGCAGTGGTCGAGGCCCTCCGTGCAAAACCGGATTATTTCATGTTCCTGACAAGGCAGCTGATTACGGTCGAAGCTTTCGCGGAAAAAGTAATGCAGTATATTATCAGCAATTCGCCCCGGATAGCCGAATTCTTCAACAGCATCAACAATGCCCCGGAAGATATATACCGCATCCAGTCTCTCGGCATTCAGAAAAATACAATCACGGTGCTTCTGGCAAGTTACAACAGCATGGCAATCCGGGAATGCCAGGATGAACTGCTCCGGAGAAACGCGGAAGGGTTTCCGGAACTCTGCATGCCGACAGAAACGCGCCTTGACGAGCTGGACCGGCTCCCGGTTTCATTTGACGAAGACAACCGGTCCAAACTCTTTGACGCAATTGCACGCGCAATTCAGGCGCAGGGAATCGCGTCTGTAACTATAGAAAAAATCGCTGAAGAACTGGGAACCGCAAAAAGCAGCCTGTATTTTTATTACGATAACAAACAGGCCATGCTGAATGAATTGATTACTTTTGAATCGGATACGATAGTATCGTTTCTGAACCGTCATATCATTCAGGGAGAAACATTTGAGGAACAGTTATACCTTGCCATGGTTTTCCACGCGAGCTATCTGCTGAGCAGACCGGGAATCATTCCCGTCTTTAACTGGATCCGTTATGAAATGATTACAAATCATCATGAAGTTTCCCACCCGGATACCCGCAAGGACGGAATTCTGGACAATCTCAAAACCGGTCATTTTGTTACCCGTTGCACAGACAAGCAACAGGGCATACTGAGCATTGTAAAATGGGCATTGATTCTCAGCAGCGGATGTACCATCCGTGAATATGAGAGAGGCATGAGTAAGGAAATGATTCTGAAAAGTATTCGTACAATGTATAAACTCATTCTGTTTGGAGACAAGGAGCTTTTATGAAATCCGCAAAAGGGCTGTGTATACTGCCCGTTCTGTTGCTTTCGGCAGGAATCGTTCTTGCAGATGAACCAGCCGGTTCCGCAGAAACACCCAACATGGAAGTTATTACGGTTGAAAGAGCCGTTGAACTGGCCATGACCAACAATATTCAACTGGCTTCCTCGGCCATTGATGTCCGGATAAAGAAACGGGCAAAAGACCTGGCATGGAATGTTTTGCTCCCGGGAGTACAGGCAACCGGAACCCTCGCGAGGAGCAACAATATCAGCAATCCATATGCCGACCTCATACGAATGGTTAATCCCTCGTATGTAGAGCCCGAAGTTCAGGAACAGGATCACTGGAGCGTCATGGCCGGATTTGAGCTTTCACTTAACCTGAATCTGGCTCTTGTTGAAGGCATGAAGGCTACCCGCAAGAATTACGAAGCGGGGCTTATCACGTATGAACAGGCCAGGCAGGATACCGAAATCAATGTACGAAAGGCATTCTACGGAATTCTCCTGCAGGAAGGAAATCTTGCGGTTGCCCGCGACAAACTGGCCACCAGCGTGGAACGCCTTGAGCAAACCCGGATAAACTACCGCAACGGTCTCGTATCCGAATTGACTTATCTCCAGATGCAGCTGGCAGTCGAAACCCTGCGCCCGTCAATCATGGAAACGGAGCTTGAGCTGGATCAGCAAAAGAATCTTTTCGCCTTCCTGATAGGGCTGCCCCTCGGAACAAGGATAACCCTCGAAGGTGAAATCAATCCCGACACGGCAAACTTCGATGCGGATGAACTTGTCCGGGAGCATCTGGGTAACAGGCTCGATTTGGCCGCGATGGAAAAAACACGGGAATTGCTTGAGATACAACTGCGCGCTACTCAAATACAGCGCTTTACACCGAGTATCGCACTCAGACAAAGTTTTTCCCCGCGCCTTTCTGCCATCGGTGATTCATGGACCGACACCGGAAACTGGAATGACAGCTCCGGTGCGTTCAGCATCACCGTACTCTTTAACATTACCGACATGCTTCCCTTCTCCGGGAAGGGGGTTGAAGCAGCAGAAACCCGTGATTCACTGGAAAAAATGGAACTTGGATTCAATCAGCTTGTGTACAATGCCGAACTGGAAATCCGGGATCTCGTAAAGAAACTGGACAAATCAAAAGTATCAATAACCGCCATGGATTTGAATGTTGCCATGGCGGAG
>CAZQEF010000065.1:0-258 GCA_964592325.1 uncultured Treponema sp.
ACCATATCTGTCCGATCTTTTTGATTCATGCTCGCAGAGAAACATTCCGTCTCAAACTGCCTATGTCTCGCTCATGTTCAGAACCGGCGTCAGCCGTGAAATCACACAGAACGGTATTACGTATATACCTCCGATTCTTGCAGGATACCGTCGTTCATTTGAATCGCTGCCCGTTCCGCAACCATGGAAGACTGATTATTCGTCAGTCTATGACGGCAGTACGGTCATTTCCTCCCTCAGACATGATCTTAAACAGTG
>CAZQEF010000065.1:270-7483 GCA_964592325.1 uncultured Treponema sp.
AATCGTTCATTTTTGAACCGATGATTCCTTTTTATGCCTGGTATTACAACAACAGGAAGCCGGAAGAAGGCACTTTGTGGAGGAAAAAAGCAATTGAACTTGCGCTTGATATGATTGCAGGATATACTGGAGTATCATGAGCAAAAGGTTTGTTACCGTATACAGTATTTTCGCGTTCCTGGTGCTGCTTTCATCGATAGCCCTTTTTTCAGTTTCAATATATTCGGAATTTCAAAAGGGAACCGGTGAAGCTGATCTGAGCTTTTCATGGATTACCAGAAGCAGTTCCCTGTCTGCAGTAACCGACGGTTTCATGAGCGACCGGTTTGTAACCAGGTTGACCGAAACCTGCCGGCGGTCACGAAACCTTGTAGCGCTGATGATAACTGCTCCGTCCGGTGTGGTTTATGCGTGGCCCGACCGCTCGGCGCAAATATCGTATGATCCAAACGGTAATGCGCAATTGACCGGATCGTCAGTCTTCATGCGGACTTTCAGTACAGAACTGGATATTCCCGGAACAGCGGCGCCGACCGTTGTTGTCACTGCGGTCATGCATATTCTCCATCCGTCTGCCATTTTTGATGCAAGCCGTCTTTCGTTCATGATCACCCTGGCTCTGATTCTGGTAACACTTATCGTGATCATTGCATGGTCGCCGGTTAAACAGTCAAATACCGTGGAGAGCTCCGCTTCATTTGACCGTGCCTCCTTTGAGCCGGATAAAACATTTCAAGATGAAGAAACCGGTTATTCCATAACCGACGAGATTCCGTTTCCTGAAGAAACGGTAGAGTATTCGGATATATCGGAGTATGACTATCAGGATGACATTCCGTTTGACAATCCTCTACTCCCCGACTTCGGCATGGATGATGCTGTTGAAGACGAGTATGTGCCGGAGGATACTTCGGCACATACCACCGTTGAAAACTCAGCGGGAATCTCTCCCGAAACTGATGAACAGCGTCCGGAAGGACTGTATTCTCCGACTACAGGAGTCGGATGGGAAGAGTATCTGAAAGAGCGCCTTGATGCGGAACTGATCCGTTCCGCTTCATCGGAACAGGATCTTTCTCTCATGATCATCAGAATTTCGGGAACAAAGCATACTGATCTTGTGTCACGTAAAATCGCCCAGGCTGTTCTGGATTCCATACAGTACCGTGACATGGTATTTGAATTCGGTACGGACGGATTTGCCGGACTCTATCAGAATATCGGTCTGGATCAGGCAATGAAACTGGCCGATGAACTGTATGAAACCATAGATACCCTGCTTGCCGAATCAGAATATGAAAGCCAGATTACCATCGGCATTACGACACGTACTGCGCGGCTGATTACCGCGGACCGCATGATCGAAGAGGCAGTAACCGCTGCCGCTAAAGCGATTGCCGAGCCGGATCTTCCCATCGTGGCGTTTCGTGCGAATCCGGACAAATACCGCGATTTTGTTGCGGGTAATCTGTAGTATCCTTTTCTGTTACGACGCGATATTCCCTTTATGCCAGAGACCCCCTTCCAGAGCCTTCTGGAGGCCTCATGGAGCGATTTTCTCCGGTCAGTCGGCAATTACCATGTCCAGCCCCTGCCTCCCGGTAACAGCGGCTTTTTTGTGTGTATAAACCTGCTCCCGGATGCATGCCGTTATTGCATCAGCCTTCCGATGGTTGTGTACAGAGGCGGCGGGGTTCTTTTAAGTACAGTAACAGCCTCGCGACCGGAAATCCATTCGGCACAATTAGCAAAGAACAGGAGATTGTCATAACTTGCGGCAAGATCGGTAAGCTGCGAGACGGCATATTCATCCGGGAAAACGAGTAATCTCCCCGTTGCTTCAAGGGAAATGCCCAGTGGTAACGGTCCATTCGAAGAATTCTGCATTTTCCGAAAGGTTTGAAAAGGATGTGTTTGATACGGCTGTTGTTCCAGTCCTGAACTGTTACCGGATGTCAGAAGGGTTTCTGCTTTTTCCGCAGTTGCATAAACCGGAGAAGGCCAGAAAAACTGAAGGCCCGATATGCCGGAAAAAATCGGGTGAAATAACGGGATATCACGTTTTCTGACACGCGGCCAGAGCGGATACGGAACAGCCTGCATGTTTTCCGGTTCGGAAAGAGCCGGCATGATGATGGTGTAGCAGGCATTGTCATGAATGATCTGTCCGGGGATTTCCACTCCCCTGACTTTCAGCATGGCGAGTAATGGATCCTCTGTTTTATTCCGCGCCGACCAGTCCCCGTTCACGGCAACCTGTACTCCCGACACAAAGAAAACCGCATTGCCGTCCTGTTGGAGAAAGCGTTCAATAGAACGTACGATGAACGGATCCGCATATCGTGAACCGATAACTATGAGTGGTATTGTGGCATCAAGACCGGCAACCGGGTTTTCCGGAGGCTTGAGGGTAAATCCCGCGTTCTGCAGTACCGTCTGGAGTTGTTCATATCCATTTTCCGGCTCTCCCAAAAGAAGCATTTGCAGGGGGAGCTGTGGAGGACCGGCGGGGGCAAACGGCTCGAGAAAGCGGGCAAATTCATATTCAATCATGGTAAAATCTGATACAGCCGGAACGAGATGCCGTTTCCCGCGGTATTCAATCATGATGGCGGAAATGCTGGCGTCCTCAAACGGTTGTAATCCAAGACGTTCGGCAAAGGCCGGATCACCATGCGCGGCGGGATCCCGCTGATCATACGTTATGTATTTGCGGTTCTGTGCGGCAATGCGGTCAAGAAGAACGGCAACCGGTTTGCCGTTTATGCGTCTGGTAACGGAATCGGACCTGAACCAGGTAATATGGCACTGCGTATCAAGAGAAGAAACAAGGTTTTGTGTATATGGCCTGATCGTAAAGATGTGATCGGTGCTGAGATCGGTATAACCGGTCAGATGTGTGCAGGTTGCTGAATAAAGTGCAAGAATGACGACGAGGACTGTCCTGATTTTTATGCCCGGATTATCTGCGAGAAGCAGCATAACCGCGCCTGTGTAAAAGAAGAGATAGAAGTGATCAAGGTAACCGGCCGCAATCGAGATCACTGCGGCATGAAGTGAAATTGAATGCAAAGCAGGAACAAATCCCGAGAAAACGGAAATGACGGCGGTAAAAAGGAATGCACGCAATCCGGGATGCCGCAAGGAAAGATGCATGCGGAAAAATAACCGGCTTGCCTCAAAAAAAACCAGGAGTACCAGGATATGGAGGACAATCGGGACCAGTCCGCTCATTGTCTGTTTTCTCCCGGATGTACCTTACGTTTCATACTCTATCGGTATGACCAGGCGGTCACGGCTCAGGATTGTTTCGGGAAACAGTTGACGGGCTTCCGCGAGAAGAATCTTGAGATCAGAGTCAGTATACCGGGGGCTGTAGTGAATCAGCGCCATTTTTTTCACACCGGCATCGCGTGCAATGGTTGCGGCCTGCATTGCAGTCATGTGTTTTTTTTCAGCAGCCGTTTCCGCAAGAGATTGTTCAAACATGCCTTCACAGACAAAAAGATCGGATTTCTCTACCTCTTTGGCAATGGAAGGGAGGTATCTGGTATCGGTAACGTAACTGAATTTTCGCCCTTTCCTCGGAGGACCAAGCACCTCTTCGGGAGCAACCGTATTACCGGATTCAGCAGTTACCGTTTGACCGGACTGGAGTCGTGACCACAACGGGCCGCAGGGTACTCCGAGTTCACGTGCCCGTTCAGGATTGAACTGGCCGGGGCGCTCATATTCCTCAAGCGTGTAGCCTACGCAGGTTTTTGTATGCTGAAGGGGAAATGCGCGAACATGGAAATCTTCACCCTGATACACAATGCCGGGTTCAGTTATTTCCTTGACGACAATCTGGTAATTTATATACATATCCAGAACCTGCCGGCTGGATTGTATGTATTCAGCAATTTTTGGAGGGCCGTATATGTACAACGGATCATCGCGGTCGACCTGTGATGAAAGCATGAGCAATCCGGGTAACCCGGTTACATGATCCGCATGGGTATGACTGACGAATATGGCATTTATCTTTTTCCAGCGCAAATTGAGACGGCGGAGAGATACCTGGGTGCCTTCTCCCCCGTCAAAAAGAAACAAGTCCCCTTCACGGCGCAACAGAACAGAGGTTAGATGCCGGTATGGAAGCGGCATCATGCCACCGCATCCGAGAACAAAGGCTTCAAGATTCATATGTGCAGAGTATACAGAAACTGGTGGTTCTTGACAATGCAAAGCGGTATGGTACACTTTACCGTATGACTAATACCCTGCTGATTATTGACCCGCAAAATGATTTTTGTGATCCAGCTGGCGCACTGAGTGTACCCGGCGCGGACGAAGATTGTGCACGTCTTGCAGCCCTCATACGCAGAAGTAATACGGTGCTCGATTCAATCCATATAACCATGGACACCCATCATGTGTATCACGTTGCCCATCCGATATTCTGGCTCGATGAAAACGGCAAGATGCCGGAACCATTTACCATCATCACGCTGGATGACATAAGAAAGGGCCGGTATCGTGCCGCCGTGGAACAGTACCGGCATTACGCCGAAGAATACGTCGCTACCCTTGAGCAGACCGGAAAGTACAGTCTGTGTATCTGGCCCCCGCATTGTCTTATCGGTACCTGGGGGCATAACGTGTATGAACCTCTTTCTGAAGCCCTTCATGAATGGGAGATGTCTGTACCGGGACGAATCGTCGACTATACCTACAAGGGGAGCAACGTTCGTACCGAACACTACAGCGCGATCCGCGCGGAAGTGTCCGATGCTGCGGATCCGGGCTCACGTACCAATTTCGCGCTCATAGAACGGCTGAAAACCGCGGATAACATTGCCATTGCCGGTGAAGCCCTGTCCCATTGTGTCGCCAATACCGTAAGGGATCTGATTACCACGATTCCGGTGGAAAAACTGATTGTGCTGACCGACGTAAGTTCAAGTGTCACCGGTTTCGAGCATCTTGCAAAGGAATTCATGGAAGAGGCCACAGAAATGGGCATCCGGCTCATGAGTTCCCGGGAATACCTCTGCTGAACAGTTTCCTTATCTTCTTGAACCAGAGATGACGTAACCGTTCCAATACGGTGAACAACGCGTAGCGGAACGGTCGCAAGGGTACATCGAGACTTCCGGTGCGGTGTATTATACAGCCCCCGAATCCGGTCTTGAAGCGGTACAGCCCGTGCATGGGATGTGACGGGTCATCCGAAGGCGGAATACCGTAGAAATCATATGACAGGCAGCCTGCATTTTTTGCATCGCATATGGCCTGCCACTGAAGGGCATATGCCGGCATGAGATTCCGTTTGTTGCCCGATGACGCCCCGTACAGATAGGTCGCACCGGTTCCGCATTGCATGACAACGATGGCCGCAAGAGCGTCGGATTCATGTCGCGCAACATATATCGTAATGATACCGTCCGCAGGGTATTCAAGAGCCGTTCGCAAAAGATCCCGGTAATAGTTCTCGCTGTGAATGGTAATGCCGTCACGCCGTGCGGTTTCCCGGTAGAGTTCCCAGAACAGCGGAAATGCCGTTTCAAGGGCTTCCTGTCCGCGGTATGCCGATACCGCTACCCCTTTTTTTCCGGGAAGGCGGATATTGTACCGCCATTTCGGCTTCATGTCCGCAAGCAGTTCTTCTTCCGTCCGGGTAAGGTCAAGGATTACCGTATCGGGTGGCTGTATGTCCATGACTGCTTTTTTCCCCTGATACTCTCCGGGTATTTGTTCCCAGGGAGGATCACACCGCAGTACAAAAGTGTCTGCAGGAAGAAGCGGTTTAATTGCCTCTCCCATTGCATCAAGAATTGATGCCTGTTCACTGGCCGAATCCGGGCAGCGTGCCGGTCCCATGGGAACGTACGCGATGGAACCCAAATACGGTATTGTCCTTATGAGAACTGAAACAAATGCCTCGTCAACCATGAGGAACCGCGGTTCCCATCCGTATTGTTCCTTGAAGGCCGCCCATAGCGTGGTTTGCAGAAAATGAGACGGCGGAGATGCGGTATCTGTTTCCGGGTTGAAACTCCGGGCAACCATATAAATCAGGAAACCTCGCCTGATTTGACCACCCTGGTTTGTACCGGTTTGCCCGAAACGAGCAATCTGCTGTTGCCGACCATGAAGCAGCCGTCTTCAATACGGAGCGGGACAGAGAAGAACACATCTGCGCTGATAAACTCGGGTTTGTCTCCTGCGGGTGCGGCGCCTTCGGCAACAACAATGGTTCCGGGATCTGCCCACGATGCGTCAAGAACTTCGAGTGTTTCGGAACCGTCTGCCGCGGCACTTGATGCGGCAAGGAGCATTCCCTGCGATTCAACACCGCGCATCTTTCGCGGTTTGAGGTTGTCGGCAATGATTACTGTTCTTCCAAGAAGTTCTTCTTCCCTGAAATAGGGAACAAGGCCTGATACAATGGTTCTCTCATTACCTGATCCGTCATCAAGAGTTTCTATGTACAGTTTATCCGCATCAGGATGACGGGTTATGGCGGTTATTCTTGCCGCCTTCAGGGCAATCTTGTCATTAAAAATCACGACGGGATCAACCGCGGCAGCTTCTTCTTTCACATCTTCGTTGTTCATGGTTTCCCTTTCCTTTCTTTCAGATTGCGATCCGGAAAAACGGGTCCGGAACGCGGTCATTATTTCATTGTCCATCGGTTTGAATATGATTTCCGGATCATGTATGCGTTCAAGACCATTATCCGTACACAGATCATTCCATGTGAGGCTGCCCTGCCCCTTTTGCACTGCGCGGTTGCCTTTTTCCGAACAATGAACAGACCCGGACCAGATCGTGTGTCCGAGGAATGAAGCAACCCTGTCGGCAAAGTATGGGAGATAGGGATGGATCATGATGGCAATGTCGCGGATAAGATACGTGAGGTCATGCATGAGCGCGGCGGCTTTTTCCGGGTCTTCGGTTCGGGCCTTCCAGGGTTCGCCGTCCTGGAACGCCTTGTTGGCCACGGAAGAAAGAGCGAAAATTTCCCTGAACGCATCGCGGATATTTGCCCATTCAAGATTTTTTTCCACACGCTCTCTTGTTTCACGACGGGCATTTTGCAGCAGTTCGCTCACCGGGAGGATATCACTGCGGTTGCCGGAATATCCAGGAGGAATCACACCGTCAAAATAACGGGCAATGAAGGTGAACGTCCTGTTCACCAGATTCCCGAGGTTGCCAATGAGCTCCC
>CAZQEF010000066.1:0-7470 GCA_964592325.1 uncultured Treponema sp.
TCCGCCGGCCCGTAAACGGATCATCCTTTACAGTTTCGGCAGATCTTTCACCAGACTCCAGATATTTTCGGTGATGGTCCCGATAGATTCCGATGCGTCGACGCGGAAAATGGTCATCCCCGGCTCATGCTCATGGTAATACGCAAGGAGGCGTCGGTATTCTTCCCGCACTTTTTGCTGGAACGCGGAGGTTTCGAATATTTCTTTTTTTCCGCCCCGGGCATCGATACGGTGCATGGCCTCATCGGGATCGATATCGAAGAATACAAGAAGTTCCGGTAACGGGAAGGGGTCATTAAGGGTTTTAACCAGAAGGGGGTCGCAAGAAAGGCTTTGATAGGCAAGACTCGAAAAAACATACCGGTCGGTGAATACGGCGTTGCCTGCCTCGAGATGACTCAGAATGCCGTTCTTCCCGTACACATGTTCTCCCCGATCGGCAGCGAAGAGCCGGGCCAGTGTTTCGCTCTCGACGTGAACCGATCCGGAAAGAACATTTCTGACAAGCTTCCCTGTTTCACGATTGGTCGGTTCGGCGGTAAAAAATACCGGATGATTTACGGAAAGAAACCGTTTTTCGAGTTCCCTGAGCTGCGTGGTGGTTCCGGTACCGTCCAGCCCCTCGAAAACCACAAAATTGCGTAGTATCATGATGTAATAATACGCTATTTTCTGATATGATACCATACTGGCATGAAACGTCCCGCGCTTGTCTACAGTGTTGAAATACTCCTTTTTTTGCTGCTTCTTGGGGGCGTTTTTCTCCTTGCGGGACCGGTATCTTCACGTATTGATACCGTACTCGGGAATATCCGGGATAATGTTTTTTCTGATCTTGAGGAACGGACCGGTTTGCAATTCTCCTATGAGGCAATGTCTCCCTCCATCTTCAATTCCCTGCGTGTAAGAAACCTTTCCATAATAGACAGCACCAATGCAATGGTGCTTGCAGACATTGCCGAGGCAGACGTTGTATACAGTTTTTTTGATCTGATAACCGGGAATCCGGCCGGCGCGATCAGAAAAATCAGTATAAAGAACGCCTCTGTTTCTGTGGATCTTGACAGAAACCGCTCAATTATCGAACGATTATCCGCATCGGGGACAGGAACGAGCGACGGTTCAGTACTGTCAGACATCATTGAATCCGGTGATATTGTTGTCACAATAAGGAATCTGTCTCTGACGTTGAAGGATGAACGCCAGAGACTTGATGTTCTTGTCTCAAACGGGTCCGCCACTGTGGGAACTGGTGGTATCGGCTTTGATGTTTCGAGCAGAATGGCGTATACACGAGATTCCATAACTGAATACGGACCAATAACTGCTTCCTTTTCTGCGAACGGAACAATTGATTCAGAACTGGAAAACGGTTCGGCTACATTTTCCATGGATTCCCTTTCCGGCAGTAAATTTTCCTTGTCCCGTTTTGCTCTTGTAACTTCATACCGGCAGGGATTCCTTCAGGTCAATTCGGTACAGGATCTTCAACCGGTACAAATTGCCCTGAACTGGGACATTCCTTCCGACGACCTTTCCGTTTTACTTGAATGTGATCAACTGTTTCCGCTTCGCTGGGTAACACTCGATGAATCCCTGGGAATACCGGAATCCCTTGCTAACATGACAGTAACCGGTACTGCCGGTCTTTCAAGGAAAAACGGAGATCCACTTTCCTATACAGTAGATCTCCAGGCGGATATACCCGATTCATTCCGCGGCGGCGGGACCGCGATCGTGCGTATTGACGGAGATGATACAACCATATATTCCCATACTGTCGGATTTAATGGTCCCCGTTATAATGCAGTATTTACCGGTCTGTACAATTTCAGGGAACAGATACCGGAAGGGCTTCTTTCAGTAAAACATTTCCATCTTCCCGGCGGTGAGGGGATACGGGGTGATCTGTATGTAAGACGTAACGGCAATGGTTTTGAGGGAGTCATTCCTGAATTGCGTGTACACGATGCACGATATTCAAATGTTACAATGGTTATTAATCCCCGTGATGATCTGGTCATGGAGTTTTCTCTTGAAGCACGCGATCCAACCGGACGTATCAGTGCCCGGGGTTCCTACTCAACCGGTGAAATGCCTTTTTTTGAGGGATATCTTGCATTTGACTCAGTCAGTGTCGGGAACACCGGAATGCTTGTTCATCGCCTGATGTATCCGGAACAGGAAAGTTCCCGGGAGAAACTGCAGGAAACGCTTGATCCCTTCGGGTTGACTACCGAAATTTTCTTCTCGACAGATTTTACCCGTTTTGCATTTAACTGTACCCGTCTTGTTGTAGCATCAAAGGAAAAAGACGGATTATACGTACTGCTTTCCGCAAAAGGAAATGAATCTTCGGTGGATATTACAAATATAACCGTTTCTCCTGACCGCTATTCCGTAAACGGTAATATTCATGCCGAATATGATCTTTCGGGAGATATTGTTTTTGATACCGGTTTTACCATAAATTCCATACCCTACTATTTCTCGGGTATGTATTCTGACCGGATTCTGTCTCTCTATGGTGATTATTCCATGGCCGTATCAATGGTATTCAATCCCGGGGGAGGCATGTCGGGAGTTATGCAGACAAGCGGTTTCCCCATTCCTCTGAAATCATACTTGTTTTCATTATCCCTGGATACCGAATTTACCTATAACCCGCCTGAAGGATTCCGCATGAATATCCAGGAAGGCGCAGTTGAGGAGATACAGGGTAATCTTCCGCTCGATACACGGCTTCGCTTTGCCGGTACCGTTGAAAACACCGGCGTTTTTTTACATGAATTGGCGTTGTACGACCGTTATTCCACTGTTACCGGGATGTTACGGTTGACTGCTTTTCAGCAATCAGACGGAACCCGTCAATTTGAAGTAATGCTTGACATGATGTCCCAACCAACTGATGAGCTGTACCGGATAACGGGAACGCTGGTCAATTCAAGCGAGCTCTTTTTTGAGGGAAATGCCCGGATAGATAACTTGCCGTTCATGAGATTTGCGAAGAATCAAACACGGGAAAATCGTGTATCACTTAACGCAAGCATATCCGGAACTCCGGAAACTGTATTCGGTGCCGTGGAAATTCCGTCAATGAGCATACATGCCGGTGACTTCAATATCCTTTCACACGCATCAGTTCTGGTTGAAGACGGGCTGGTAACTTTGTATGACACTGAATTGTCATGGAAAGAACAGCACATTACCGATATCTCGGCATCATTGGCACTGGATTCACTGGAGGCGGACTTTTCTGCCAGTTTCAGCGGAATACTTGATGATGAACCCATAACCACGTCTCTCGGCGCAAGTTTTCTGCCGGTAATCAATGAACAGACGGGCACGGGTTTTGGAGGATTAAAGAATCTTGAATCCTTCACCATAACCGCGTTTGCCGACTCCCTGAAGTGGACCAATATTACACCACAGGATTCTTTCCCGGTTACCATAATCCGCGAACCCGGAATTACCGCCATATACGCGGGTAACAATGATATCATATCCGGTTTTTTGCTTGATGACGGAACGGTATCACTGCAGGCTTCCGGTAATTCACCCGTTACCTTTACCGCGGACGGCATGATAAGTGAATCTGAAATAAGCGTATCCGTCAGGGATGTTTCTGGATACATGGAAAAAGTCTGGCCCTTTACCAATATTCCGCAGGCCCGCTTTGATTCAGGACACGTAACCGGGTTCTTTGATATTACCGGTCTTTTGCGGGATCCGGAATTCTACGGCTCATTTCAGGCACAGGATGTTGTAGTCTATTCCCCTGATCATCTGGTGGAAAAATTCATTCCCGAACCGTTTACCATCGTGGCCGAAGGGAAAACACTGACTCTTGAGCCAACTGTCATCCGTAGTGACAAGAGCGAGTTTGTCGGGGATGCGCTGGTCCTTTTTGACCGCTGGAAACCGAAAAGCGCCGAGTTGCATGTACAGACCATGCCGGGTAAACCGATTCTGGTAGATACGGCAAATCCGTATTTTGTTGTTGAGGGGCGTGCAACCTGCAACCTCTATCTGTATTTCTCACGGGAGGCGTACATCGTCCGTGGCCCAATCGGGTTTGATCGAGGATCTTTTGCCATCATGTTCTCGGGATTTATGGGAAAGGATTCGGATAGAACCAGCAAGAAACGTGATATTTTCGTGGATCTTGATCTGGATGTCGGAAAAAAGGTCGAGTTCAGGTGGCCCAGTAATGATTTCCCCATACTCCGCGGATTGATACAGGCAGATGAGCCGGTCATTATTTCCATGGATACTTCCCGTGATTCATTTTCTTTGAAAGGAAGTGCCAACCTCAAGGGAGGCGAGATATTCTACATCAAAAGGAGTTTTTATCTCCGTCAGGGAAGCATCCTCTTCAATGAAAATCAGGATATTTTTGATCCGATGATTTCATTGCGTGCTGAAATACGCGAGCGGGATGAAAAAGGGGAGCCCGTACGGATCATTTTGTATGTCGAGAATCAACCGCTTTCTTCATTCACCCCGGTTCTTTATTCGGAACCGCCAAAATCCACGATAGAACTGATGGCTTTGCTGGGACAGGCTGCCAGTGCTGACTCAACACAGGATACGCTGTTACGTGATACCATCGTTACTGCTTCGGATATTTTTGCGCAGATGGGATTATTCCGAACCGTGGAAAACAGTATACGTGATGTTTTGCATCTTGATATATTCTCCATACGAACACTGCTCATACAGAACGCCATATTCCGTCAGTCAATGCAGCCGTCAGCATTGAACAAGGACATGACTATTGGTAACTATTTTGACAATACGACTGTTTACATGGGAAAGTACTTCGGTTCGGCCGTATATGCTGACGCATTGCTGCATTTCAGCTATTATGATCCGAAATCGGTAGACAGTGTGGAAAACCCCATTGGCGTGTATGAAAATTTGCTTTTTCAACCGGAACTTGGGCTTGAGATTTCATCGCCATTTTTTACGGTGCGCTGGAGTATTCTCCCTGACAGCCCTGATACTTTTTTTATTGCCGATACGTCTGTTACCCTGTCCTGGAAGTTTTCATACTGACAGGTTTTATGCTATATTCGTTGCTTAAGGAGCTCTTGTAATGCGCACAAAATGTACCCTTCTTCTGATATTGATGATTATCGGGGGATTATGCTTTTCACAAACAAACGAAAACTGGTATCAGGGTAAACCGATACAGGCAATCCAGTACAAAGGCCTTCAGAGTGTCAGCTTCAGCGAGCTGGAAGGTCTCTTATCTTCCTACAAGGGGAAGCCTTTTACCGATGAACGGTACTGGGAGATACTGCAGAAACTGTATGCGCTGGAATATTTCACCGAGATTACACCGGTTGCTCTTCCTGCGGACGCAAATAATGAAGGTGTAATTCTTGAATTCACGGTAATAGAGAAACCGGTTATCCGCAAAGTTGTATTTATCGGGAACCGGCAAATTCGGGCTTCTGCCCTGCTTGAGCAAATAACACTCAAGGAAGGGGATATCTACAATGAAATCAAGGCAAAACAGGATGAGCGTGCAATACGGGAGCATTATTTTACCGAAGGATACGCAAGCATGCGGGTATCCTTTGAAGCGGCCGATAACGGTGATAATTCGGTAAATCTGAATTTTACCATAGAAGAAGGCAGACAGACAGTTATTTCGGAGATCAGGTTCTCCGGAAATACTGTCATGGCGGACAAAACCCTGAAGAAAGATCTGGAGTTAAAGGAACCGCGGTTTCTTTCCAAAAGCACCTTCAGTGAAGCAGCCCTTGCATCGGACATATTGACCATAAAGAATTTTTATATGGAACGGGGATTCATCGATGCTAATATTGAATCAGTTCTCCGCGAGGTAGATTCAGAATCTGATCCGGAAAAAAACCTTCTGTCACTGACTTTTGTTATCAATGAAGGTGGCCAGTATACCTACGGGGGTACAACCCTGAAAGGCAACTCCCTTTTTTCAGATGAAGAACTGCTTTCTGTCATTCGTGTGAAAGAGGGAGATGTACTGGATCTTATCCGGTACAATACCGGATACCAGAGCCTCATGGACATGTATTTTGAAAACGGGTACACATCCAACTACATCAACAAGCGGGAATCGCGTGATGAAGAACAGCGTGTCATATCATATGAAATTACCATTGTTGAGCGCGAACGAAGTCATGTAGAGAATATTTTTATACGGGGAAATACGAAGACTAAAGATCATGTCATAACACGTGAACTGCAACTGGAAACCGGTGACATATTTTCAAAATCAAAAATGGTCAACAGTATACGCAACCTGTATAACCTGCGATATTTTTCTGTGGTCGAGCCCGAAGTAGTTCAGGGTTCGGAAGAGAACCTCATTGATGTCGTTCTCAATCTTGAAGAACAATCAACTGCATCCATCCAGTTCGGTGTTACCTTTTCCGGTATGGCTGATGAAGATTCTTTCCCCCTGTCCGTGTTCCTGCAATGGGAAGACAAAAATTTCCGGGGAAATGGCCAGACACTTTCCGCCAACGTAACTCTTTCTCCGGATACCCAGAACCTTACGCTCGGTGTCACCGAGAACTGGTTCCTCGGATCACCCCTGTCTGTCAGTTTTGACCTGTCGGTTGCACATCGGTTCCTGTATGCATACCAGGACGCGCTGTATCCCCTGTTCAACGATGATTATTATCGTGAGAACGGACTTGTTCCCGATCCGTACTCTTCATATTATGAATATGATGACAGTCATTCCATGGATTCCTCATATCGCATGAAATATGAGCAATGGCAGCACAGTCTGGGGGTTTCATCAGGTTACCGGTGGTTTACCAATCTTGCGCTTGTTACGCTCAAAGGCGGGCTTTCATTTTCAATTATCCAGAACTACTACGATGCGCGGTTGTACCGGCCTGCTGACCGGGATATCCGGGATAAACAGGGCAGCTGGAAATGGAAAAATTCACTCTGGTCGCGTCTTTCCCTTGACGATCGGGACCTGAGCTATGATCCGTCAACAGGATGGTTTGCCAGTCAGCAGATTACATTTACCGGTATTATTCCCGAAATTGAAACTGAATACTTTGTGCGGTTTGATACAAAAGCAGAACGCTATTTCACGCTGCTGGATTATCCTCTTTTTGAATCATGGAACCTCAAGTTTGTTCTTGCCGGTTTCACCGGTCTTTCTTTCCAGGTACCCATGGGTAATTATGTTATTACCGATAACAGCAAGCTTAACATAGACGGTATGTTTATCGGGCGTGGTTGGGATGAGCTGTATTCAAAGATGTACGCACGCGGCAATCTCCTTCTGAACCATTGGGTTGAGCTGAGAATGCCCATTGCGCCGGGAATTGCTTCACTTGATTTCTTCTTTGACGCGGTCGCGATAAAGCCTGAGTATCATGATCTGGGAAGCATTACGCTGAATGACTACTATATGAGTTTTGGACCCGGTTTGCGCTTTACCATTCCGCAATTTCC
>CAZQEF010000067.1:0-7461 GCA_964592325.1 uncultured Treponema sp.
TATTATCCATTGTTCTTGGCGGCGGCAAAGGGACGCGTCTGTATCCACTCACCAAGGAGCGGTCAAAACCGGCCGTCCCCTTCGGCGGCAAGCACCGTATCGTAGATATTCCCATTTCAAACTGCATCAACTCCGGGTTCAATCAGATCTATATTCTTACCCAGTTCAATTCCGCCTCGCTCCACATGCACGTAGCCAAGGCGTACAACTTTGACACTTTTTCCGGCGGATTCGTTGAAATTCTCGCCGCAGAACAGACTTTCGAGCACTCGGGCTGGTATGAAGGAACCGCCGACGCGGTCCGGAAAAACTTCCTCCATTTCAAGACCCAAAAACCGACTCATTATCTCATTCTCTCCGGAGACCAGCTTTATCGCATGGATCTCGACGAGTTCCTGAGACAGCACAAGGAGTCGGGTGCGGAAATATCCATAGCCTGTACCCTGGTGAACCGCCGCGACGCATCCGGTTTCGGTATTCTCAAGACAGACGAGGAAGGACACATAACGGCGTTCATGGAAAAGCCGGCTCCCGACAGGAATATTGATGAATGGAAGGTTCCGCCGCAGGCCCTGGGCAATTCGGATGATCCGGAGAAACAGTATCTCGCGTCCATGGGTATCTATCTCTTTAATGCAACCACGATGGAAGAATCACTGAACAATACCCTGACCGATTTTGGAAAAGAGGTTATTCCCGAAGCCATAAAGAAGTTCAAGGTATCGGCCTATGTCTACGATGGATACTGGGAAGATATCGGAACCATACGAAGCTTTTTCGAAGCAACGCTGGATCTGACCAACATAAAACCAAAATTCAATTTTTATGATGAAGATGCGCCAATCTATACGCATAACCGGAATCTTCCGTCATCAAAAATCAACAATGCGTCCCTTGACCGGACCAATACGAGCGAAGGATGCGTTATCACGAACGCGACCATCCGCCATTCGGTTATTGGTATCAGATCGACCATCGAAAGCGGAACGGTACTCGAGGATGTCATTTGCATGGGAGCGGACTGTTACGAAACGGAAACAGAACGTGAGCAAAACCGTGCGCAGGGAATTCCGGACATCGGCATCGGGGAAAACTGCCGGATAAAACGGGCCATTATCGACAAAAACGCCCGCATCGGCCGGGGTGTTTCCATCGGGCAGGGCAAGATTCCGGATGACGGCGACTATGGCGCGTATCATGTCATTGACGGAATTTACGTGATCACGAAAAACGCCTGCATACAGGACGGCAGCAATTTGTAAAAATCCGGTGAAGCCTTACCGTTTGGTACAGGCTTCGCTCGGTTCACAATCGGAAACCCCGTTCGGGGTTTCCGCCTCTTCCGTTCCGGCCGGCAATGCAGGGACTTTGTGTCCGATTACCCGAACAAAGAGCTTTCCCTTCCGTGTTTCTACCCGTATCCCGTCTCCCTTGACGGCTTTGCCGGTAATGATCAGCATTGAGAGCGGGTCTTCTATTTCACGCTGGATCAGCCGCCGCATGGGGCGCGCGCCGAAAGAAGGCTCATATCCGTTTGCTACAAGATAATTCCTTGCCGTAGTACTCAATTCGATTGCAATATCCTGTTCTACAAGACGCTGTGAAAGCTCCGCGATCTGCAAGTCCAGAATGGCGGAAACTTCCGGTTTGGAAAGTGCATTGAATACGACTATGTCGTCAACCCGATTGAGGAATTCCGGGCTGAACATGCGTTTGAGCTCGCTCAGTGAACTCGCCTGTATATCGCTGTAATCAAGCACGCCTTCTCCGCCGTCGGCCGCGAAGCCCAGGCGATTCTCGCGCGTTATTAGTCGTGCTCCGGCATTGCTGGTCATGATGATGACCGTATTCCGGAAATTCACGGTGTGTCCGAGGTTGTCCTTGAGCTCTCCTTCCTCAAGTACCTGAAGCAGGAGATTGAAGACTTCGGGATGCGCCTTTTCGATCTCGTCGAGAAGAACCACCGAATAGGGATTCCTTCGTATTTTTTCGGTCAGTACGCCGCCATCCTCAAAACCGACATACCCGGGGGGAGCGCCGACAAGCCGTGAGGCATTGTGTTTTTCCATGTAATCGCTCATGTCGATACGCACGAGGGAATCTTCCTTGCCGAACAGGAACTTCGCCAGGGTTTTGGCAAGAAGGGTTTTTCCGACTCCGGTAGGTCCAAGGAAAATGAAAGATCCCAGAGGTCGACGGGTTGATGAGATCCCGGCGCGAGACCGTCGTATTGCGCTTGAAATGACCGATATTGCCTTTTCCTGTCCCACCACGCTCCGGTGAAGTTCTTTTTCAAGTTGAACAAGGCGCGCGCTTTCCGTTTCGTTCAGTGAACTCGCCGGTATACCGGTGATGATGGAAATGACCGAACACACATCTTCCGGGGTAACATTCTGTATATCCATGGAATCAGGATGCTGCCACTTCACTCTGACAGATTCAAGTTCATCACGGAGTTTCCTTACCTCATCACGTACCAGGGCGGCCCGCTCATAATCCTGATTCTGGACCAGGTCACGCTTTTCCCTTCCCAAAGCTGCAATACGTTCTTCAAGATCCTCAAGTTCCGCAGGACGAATGTCTCCCTCGATCTTTTTCATGGCACCGGTTTCGTCAAGTACATCAATTGCCTTGTCCGGGAAAAACCGGTCTGTCAGATAACGTCCGGACAGCGATACAATGGTTTCCAGGGTGTCGTTGCCATACCGTACATGATGATGCCTCTCGTACCGGGTCTTTATCCCGGCAAGGATTGCAAGTGTATCTTCCGATGATGGTTCCTGAACCTGAACTGTCTGGAAACGGCGTTCAAGAGCAGCGTCTTTTTCAAAATATTTCCGGTATTCGGCGAGTGTTGTGGCACCGATACACTGGAGGTCTCCGCGGGCCAGAGCCGGTTTGAGCATATTTGATGCATCCATTGCACCTTCTGCACCGCCAGCTCCGATTATGGTATGGAGTTCATCTATGAAAAGAATTATATTGCCGGCTTCAGCAATTTCTTTCATGATTCGTTTCAGGCGCTCTTCGAATTCCCCACGATATTTTGTTCCAGCGATAACGGACGCAAGATCGAGCACGAGCAGTTTTTTACCAACAAGGTTCCGCGGAACTTTTTCCGAGAATATCCGCTCGGCAAGACCTTCCACAATGGCGGTCTTCCCTACTCCCGGTTCACCGATAAGTACCGGATTGTTTTTATTCCTGCGGGACAGAATTTGAACAACACGTTTTATTTCATGTTCTCTGCCTATTACCGGATCCAGCTTTCCGTCCTTGCTCATTTGTGTAAGATCCTGGCTGTATTCTGCGAGAAGACTTGCATGCCGTTGCGTTGCAGATTCCGAAGAAGCCGCCCGCTTTTGACGCGCTATGAGCGATGTATCACGATTTGCAGTCAATTCCTGTACAACACTTCTTACTTCATCTATAGCAATGGACTCTTTTTCAAAGAACAAAAATGAAACACTCTGCGGTTCACGTATACAGGCAAGCAGGATGTGTTCTGTTCCGATATAGTCATGGCGAAGGCTTCTGGCTTCAATTGAAGCGGCGTCAAGAAGACTTCTGAGTCTGCGGGAAGGGGGAATATCGCCAAAGACAATGGTACCGACACGGGCCGGCAGGGACTGTTCAAGCTGTAATTGCAGAGAGAGCAAATTGATTCTCAATTTTTGAAGTACGGAAAAACCCGTTCCGTCTGCAGCATGAATCATGGCGAGAAGGACATGCTCCGGCAGAAGCTGATCGGCATTTGACCGTTTTGCTTCTTCCTGGCTGAGCATGGTAAGTAATTTTTGTGCACGTTGTGAAAGACCTTTGAACACTATCCTCTCCTCTCCCTGATATCGGCGTTTTTGAGCACTTCCTGAATTATCATGGCTCTCAAACGATCCATACGGGTTTCTTCGGAAACAATATCACTCTCTATAGTAATACTATCGCCGGAAAGAACAAAGTGCAAATGCGCGTTTTGTATACGGTAGAGCAAGGCAGTCAGTTCATGATTCCCGATACCCTTCACAAGGGCGAGGTTAACGCCCATTTTGATCCGGTTGATAAGATCTATAGCTTCTGAAAGAGGAATGAGACGTGCGTATTTTGCCGTAACTATGGCACGAAATACCGTGTCTTCCACCGATGTGGGCCTTGTATTGAGGAGTTCCGAACGACTCTTTCTCTCAAGGGAGACCAGCTTGTTCACTGCCTGATTCATGATCGACAATTGGGACTCTGCATCACCCTGAGCTGCTGAAAGATTTGAAACCTGGTACAGACAACCGGGAGAACCGGTGTTTCCCTGTCCGTAATATCCCCTGATTACGAAACCGTTCGCCAGAAAATCACGAATAACCCGGTCCAGGAGACCGTTCATGGCAAGAGCGGACAGACAAACCAGGGTGGAAATCTTGAGACCGGTTCCGGTGGAATAGAGGCCGGAAGAAAGATATCCAAATCCGGGCATGGTAACAAAATCAAGCTTCTTTTGCAGCAGTTCCTCAAGATTCTTTATAGTCTTGTTACAGGCATACAGTGACAATCCGGCGGAAAATGCGGCTATTCGTACATGATCTTCCATGTTGACGGTTACAGAAAGTACTCCGTCGTTTCTGACAATCAGCCCACGCCATGGTTCGCTGCCGGTATCCGCTTCAATGACTCCCCGCTCGGCAAGAATGCGCCTTCCTGATGCATCGAGATTCGACATTTGCAGTATCTGATACTGGTCAGGATTATCCTGGTGGTTAAACGCGTCAAAAACCAGAGATTGCACACGTTCAGCATCAGGAGACTTTATGGTAAGCGGAAAGGGAAAACCTTCAAGATTTCGTGAGAGCCGAACCCGGCTTGAAAGCACAACGTCATTATCCTGTCCTTCCTCGGTATACCAGGCGGCAGAGGCAGTGTTTCGGTCGAACATCAATCCTGCTCCATGAATTTGAGTCGATCACGGTAGTAGGCAGCCAACTCGTAGTTTTCACGTTCTATGGCAAGCTGCAGTTCCGTTCTGAGCTGTTCCGGTGTTGAGCGTACGGGTTCGCCGTTCTTCTTTTCGGGCAATGACCCGGTGTATGAGTATTCCACGCCATCCTGTCGAAGAAGCGCGATTATTTCTGTCTTGAAATGGCGATAACATTCCGCGCATCCTGCCCTCTTGTGCTTTTTGATATCCTGCATCGAACAACCGCAGGACGGACAGACATGCAGGTCGTCGCTGCTCTGTTCCTTTTTATCCAACACATCAGAGAAGAGATTACCCAGTGAAATATCAATCTTATTACCGCTTGTAGAAAAACCACGCTCCTTTGCGCATTGCTCACACAGGTGGAGTTCTACAGAGGAATCGCGCGAGACTTGCTGGACAAATATAACTGCGGGTCTTGTCTGGCATATGTCACATTTCATTTACAACTTCCTCAGAGTATCCAGCGGTTTCTCCCGTCCGGCACGAATCGCGGGGATAAGGGATACAAGCACGGACAATACAAGTGTACCGGCGGCAACCATGCACAATTCCGGCAGGCGTACAACAACCGGTATGCGTTCCAGATAAAAAGCCGGATCAAGCAGGTGTATTGAAGCAGGCGCAACAGTTCCGGCGGCAGCGCTGAAAAACATGTTTACGCCATTGACACAACGTTCCAGTAGCGCAAGGAGTTCATTTACATGCAGCGCACACAAAACACCAATCGGGATCCCTGTAAGTATACCACAGAAGCCGGTAAAAAGTCCTGCCAATAAAAAAGCGAATCGCACGGTAGCCGGTTCTCCGCCGACGCTTTTAAGAATTGCTATTTCCCTTCTTCTCTCCATGACCAGCATAACCAGCGCCGAAGATATATTGACCGCAGCAACAAAAAGAATGAGAAACATGATGAACAGAAGCAGCGTCCGTGTTGTTGCAAACGCATGAAACTGGGACCGGTTCAAGTCCTTCCAGGTATATACCCTGAATCCTTCAGGAAGCGATTGCATCAGCTCAATTCTCGCCCGTTCTATTGAACCGTAGGGATCCGCAGTGCGTATGGTAATAAACGAGTTTGATGAATCAGGTGACAGGATGTCCCATCCTGTTTCGAACGGAATAAAGACCCATAACGAATCGAGTTCCTGATACCCGGAGGAAACGGTGCCTGTCAGGGTGAATCGGGTAAAACGCGGAATGATTCTTCCGGTACGGGATGTCCGTACGGTAAGTATCCTGAATGTATCACCAATACCGATATCCAGATCATGTGCGAGTTTTTCACCGAGAACTGCATCGTGTGTCCCATTCAGAGTCCGGGTTCCGGCAGTGACATGCAGAAGTTCCATTGCGGGATTTTCAGAGGAAAGAAAACCGGGATCAACCGCTCTGACTGTTCCTCCTGAGCGCCCCTTCCTTCCGACAACCAGAGCCATTCCCTCACGTTCAGGATAGGCCTGAAGAATGATACCGTTGGTATCGCCTGAAATCAGGGATTTCGCAAACTTGCGAAAAGAATCAGGATCCGATGAGACGCTGGAAGTTCGGTAATAATCGGTTACACGGATATGGGATGATGACAACTCCATCAGGCGGCTGGTAATACCCTGAATCATGCCGTCAGAGACAACAAGTACCACGATGAGAGGAATGATAGAAATACCGATTCCCGCTATTGCTCCGTACAGGCTCTTCCGTGCCTGCGATTCACCGGTGCGTGACCCAAAGCCGAGAAATGACAATGCCAGACGAATTGAAATTGCCGTTTTCATTGAACAACCAGTTTTCCGTGAACAAGACGGTATGCCGTATCTGCGTGAGCCGCACTGCCCTGATCGTGCGTAACCATGATCAGAGTGCTGCCATGGAGAGAAACTACGGAAAAAAGAACATCCATGACCATAGCGGAATTATCCGGATCCAGATTTCCCGTCGGTTCATCGGCCAATACCAGTGACGGCTTATTGACGAGCGCACGGGCAACCGCGGCTCGTTGACGTTCGCCTCCCGACATTTGTGACGGGAAATGATTCATGCGGTGATCAAGTCTGACGTCGCGCAACAGCTCCCGGGCACGATCAATCGCGTCCTTCTTTTTCATCCCCTGCATATATGCAGGCAACATGACATTTTCCAGCGCGGTAAAATCCTTTAAAAGATAATGAAACTGGAAAACAAGACCGACAAAGGAACCCCGGTACTTTGACAGGCCGGTTTCATCAAGCTGGTCAACCGGATATGGACCGGCAGTTACACGCCCCGATGTGGGACTTTCAAGCCCTGCTATTATATTCAGCAAGGTGCTTTTCCCGCATCCTGATTCTCCAAGGATAACCGTTTTGCTCTGTGCCGGTATTTCAAGATCAAGGTTGTCCAGTATTACCAGACGTTCAGCTGCTGTATCAAAAGATCTGGTGAGCTTTTTTACTGAAACAAGAGAATTATTCATACCGCAGCACCTCCGCAGGTTTCATTGCCGTAATTTTTTTGCTCGC
>CAZQEF010000068.1:0-7427 GCA_964592325.1 uncultured Treponema sp.
CACCTGAGCTAATTCCCCGGTGTTTAAAAAGATAGTATACAATTTTTTGTTTGAAATCAAGCAGTTCTACTGCTACCATTCATGGCAATGAAAAGAATACACCTGATAACAGGATTCGCGATTGCCGTGGTTTTTGCCGTTGCATGTACGAGCCTTCCCTCCTCCGGCGAAAAACCCGGTTCAAAAGAGGCTTCCCTTGCCGGGCCGGTATGGTTTTTGGCCGGATATCATCGGGAAAGCGGCTTTTTGCCCATCGAACCGGGACACGGGAGTACCGCGCGGATACTTTTTCGGAAGAATGGCGCTTTCGAAGCAACAACCGGCTGGTCCGTTTTTTCCGGGACCTGGAAGGAGCAGGGCCCCTCGTCCGTCAGGATTCAACCGGCTGTTTTCAAATCAAATGCGCCCACCGCCGTTGCCGAACAGTTTGAGCAGGATTTCATCCGTGCCTTGCGAAACGCCCGCTCAATCCGGAAGGGACCGGCCACCGTTCGCCTTCTTGATCATTCCGGCAAACCGGTCCTTGATTTTATTTCTTCGGGCCCTGACCGGTAGCCGGATACCGGGATCTGCTGTTGGCCATAAATGCCTCCAGATCATTGATCATCAGAATGGGCTGGCCTGTTGCATCAAGCGTATCGCGCCAGAGTGAGCCCTCAGGGTCAACATGATTGCGTTTGCTCGTTACAGCCCGTATGGGCAGATGCACGAACTTGTTATGCACAAGCCCGATAATCAGTTTCGTTTTCCCGCTCATTGCCGCATGAACCGCGTTGTTTCCCAACCGCTCGCAATAGATTGAATCAATGGGAGCCGCCGGCGCGGACCGTATCTGATAGCTCGGATCTATGTACTTCAGATTGATGTGCAGCCCGATCGCCTTGAAATATGCCTGTATTTTGTCACGGAGAAAGAGGCCGATATCCGCAAGCTTGCGGTTTCCCGAATCATCGGTATCATCTCCCGCCTGAAGCAGATCCTGTCCGGCTCCTTCCGCCACAACGATAACCGCGTGATGCCGTCGGCGAAGACGTTCTTCCAGATGAAAAAGAAAACCGTTCGGGCCTTCAAGCTCAAAGGGCACTTCCGGGATCAGCACAAAGTTCGCCTCATGGCTGGCGATCGCGGTATAGGTCGCGATAAACCCGGATTCCCGTCCCATCAGTTTGACGAGCCCGATGCCGTTAATCTGCGAATGCGCCTCCATGTGCGCGGCGGCGACCGACTCGGCGGCCTTTACTACGGCGGTATCAAATCCGAAAGATTTCTGTATAAGAGACAAGTCATTGTCAACAGTTTTCGGAATCCCGACCACGGCGATCTTGAGTCCGCGCCGCTCAATTTCCTCGGCGACTTCGAGGGCTCCCCGCTGGGTTCCATCTCCGCCAATGATGAAGATCATGTTCAGATTCATGCTTTCAATGGCATCCGCAATTTCAATAACCCGGTCGCCCCCTCCGCGGGAAGTCCCCAGAATCGAGCCGCCGGTTTTATGGCTGTCATCCACAAAATCCGGGGTCAGCTGGATTAGATCATATCCGTATTCGGGAAGGAGTCCCTTAAATCCGAATCGGATTCCGCTTATACGGCGAACCCCGTACCGGTGCCACAGACAGCGTACAACGGAACGGACGACATCGTTGAGTCCGGGACAAAGTCCTCCGCAGGTCACAATCGCCGCGTGAACATGGCTTGGATTGAAGAAAATCTTTTCCCGGGGACCGGCTTTTTCAAGCACTTCTTTGCGCTCACAGGGGGAGTCCATTTCTTCACGGGTTGTATCGACCCGGTTGATGATAAACTCGTCATCCGTTACATAATTCGCAATAAAATCCCCTGTCTCCTTTGAGAGGCGGATCGGCGACTGAATTTTGCAAGACCCCAGTGTCTCTATGGTGAAATCTAGTTCTTCATGACTCATTCAGTGTCTCCTTCCGGATTAGCGTTCTTTCCCATAGTATACGGTTTTCGTCCGTGTATAACAACAGAACGCTTGACCGCAACACGTTTCACCGGTATCTTAAGGCTATATCTTGTTATTTTATGGAGAGTATTTATGCTGGCAGACGACGTAAAATCGGCCCTTGAAGATATCCGCCCGCAACTTCAGGCAGACGGCGGCGACGTGGAATTTGTTTCTGTTTCCGAAGACGGTAAAGTACAGGTTCGCCTCACCGGCGCCTGCGGCTCATGCCCAATGGCGACCATGACACTCAAGATGGGTGTTGAAGCGCATCTCAAGAAAACCGTTCCTGGCGTTTCCGAGGTTTATCAGGCTTAATCCGGACATGGACCGACACAAGTTCCTGCCGGTATCCCGAGAGGACATGATCTCACGCGGCTGGGATGAATGCGATTTCGTATTCGTTACCGGAGACGCGTACGTGGACCATCCCTCTTTTGCCGCGGCGATTCTGTCACGCGTGCTTGAGAATGCCGGATACCGCGTGGGGATAATTGCCCAGCCACCCTGGAAGGGTGCCGAAGCGGAGGCTTCTTTTCTCCGCTTCGGCGAACCCCGGCTCGCCTGGCTGGTAAGCGCGGGCGCCATGGACTCCATGGTGGCCCATTACACGGCGAACAACAAACCCCGCTCCTCAGACGCATATTCACCCGCCGGGAAGACCGGGCTGCGCCCCGACCGCGCATTGCTTGCCTACTGCGCCAAGATACGTGAAATTTCAAAAAACAAACCCCTCATAATCGGGGGCATTGAAGCTTCAATGCGCCGGTTCGGCCACTATGACTACTGGTCAAATACGGTGCGCCATTCCATTCTTCTGGACACAAAGGCCGACGTTCTCGTATACGGCATGGGCGAGAAACCGCTTCTGGAACTTGCCGAACGACTTGTTCTCCATGAAAGCAAACCTCTGCCGGAACCGGTCTTTTCCGGTATCCGGGGTACGGTATGGAGAACCGGAAAAAGGGAATCCGTTCCGGATGATGCGGTTTTTCTTCCCGAATTCCGGGAAATTCGTGAGTCTCCGGATGCCTTTTGCCGCCATTTTGTGGAACAGGAACGGAACACCGATCCCTGGCAGGCGAACATTCTCGCGGAAAAGAGTGAGGAACGGTATGTCATACAGGAGAAACCGTCATTTCCCCTTGATCATGGCGAATTTGACCGACTCTATGAACTTCCCTTTGTGCGCGAAGCGCATCCGGATTATCCCGACGGAATTCCGGCGCTTCAGGAGGTCCAGTTCTCCCTGACCAGCTCCCGGGGCTGTTTTGGCGCCTGCTCTTTCTGCGCAATAACTTTTCACCAGGGACGCCTCATCCAGACCAGAAGCATTGCATCTCTTGAAAAAGAAGCCCGCCTCCTTGCCCGACACCCCCAGTTCAAGGGATACATTCACGACGTCGGCGGACCAACCGCCAATTTCAGGAAACCGTCCTGTCCCAAACAGGAGCAGGCGGGATCCTGCCGCGACCGGCAATGCCTCGGAACCGAGCCCTGTCCAGCGTTAGAGCCCGATCATACGGAATACCGCGAATTACTCCGCACCATACGCGGGATACCCGGCATAAAAAAAGTCTTCGTACGTTCAGGCATCCGGTACGACTATCTTCTTGAGGATAAAGCCGGCGGAGAGGCGTTTCTCCGTGACTTATGCGAACACCATGTTTCCGGTCAGCTGAAAGTCGCGCCGGAGCACAGCTCCAACCGGGTTCTTTCCCTCATGAGGAAAGGCTCTCTTGAGCAATATCAGGAATTTTCGAAGGCGTACCGTGCCATGAATGATAAACTCGGTAAAAAGCAGTATCTCATCCCCTATTACATAGCCAGTCACCCCGGAGCCACGCTTGAAGATGCGCTTCATACCGCGCTTGAACTGAAAAAATCCGGATTTGTTCCGGATCAGGTACAGGACTTTTATCCAACGCCCGGCACGCTGTCCACCTGCATGTACTACACGGGAAGTAATCCCTATACCGGAGAACCGGTTCATGTTGCACGGGGGGCAAAGGAGCGATCCATGCAGCGGGCTTTGCTGCAGTTCAATAAAAAAGAAAACCATCCGCTGGTGCGCCAGGCACTGCGGATGGTCAACAAACCGGAGCTTATACCGGTTCTGTTATCGGCAAAAAAATAATTACGAATTATTCAACAATTCCGGCAGCAGCTGCTTACCACCACCCGAAAAGTGTCCCGCTCCGGGTGCAATACCACACGAGAACAATCAGTGACACCAGGGAAAGAATACGGAACCAGTGTGCTGTCGAGGAGCCTTCTTTCTTCAGCAGCATGCTTTCATAAAATGAAACACCGACAAGAAGGAGAAATCCCACAAAAGCGTAAACTCCGTACTTTACAATGCCGTTTTCTACTGCCTCAAGGGACAGGGTAAAGGCAAACACAAAAACAGCTATCAAAACCACAAAAAGCATAAGTATCGACTTGTTATCCATGCTATGTATCACTCCTTTGAAAAAAGTATACTCTGCAAATTTTCATTTGTCCATCATATTTCCTGTTCACTTGCCGATACGGGAGAGAATGTGTTACCTTCAAGACATCTTGTTTGAAAAGGATTTATTATGACTGTTACCAAAGACAGCGTCGTCGGTATTGAATACACGCTCACAGACGACAACAATCAGACTCTGGATTCATCTGCAGGCGCCGGTCCGCTTGAATACCTGCATGGACACAATAATATCATTCCGGGACTTGAGAAAGAACTTGCCGGCAAGGCTGTTGGTGATGAATTCAAGGCAACGGTTCCCCCCGCGGAAGCTTACGGAGAACGCCAGGAGAACCTGGTGGTTGAAGTCAACCGTTCCCAGTTTCCCGACGACGTTGATATTAAAGAGGGAATGCAGTTTGAAGCAGGCGATGCAAACGGAAGCAGGATTGTAACCGTAACCGGAGTCAGCGGCGATTCTGTTACCGTAGACGCAAACCATCCCCTGGCCGGAGAGAATCTCCATTTCTCCGTGAAGGTTGTATCCATCCGGGAAGCAACCGAGGAAGAAAAAAGCAACGGCGGCCTGATCGCCCACTCCTGTGGAGACGACTGTAATTGCAACGATGATTGCGGTTCAGGCGGCTGCGATTGTGGACACCACTGACAGGCATCTCGTTTCCCGTCTCGGGGCTTTGTGTTTCCTGCTCTCTACCATTGAGTACATGATTCCAAAGCCCCTGCCGTTCCTTCGTGTCGGCCTGGCCAATATCCCCATCATGCTGGCAATCACAATCCTCCCGCTCCGCTCTTTTTCCCTTCTGGTTCTGATTAAAATACTCGCACAGGCCTTGATTGGCGGAACGCTCTTTTCCTGGATTTTTCTGTTTTCGCTTGTCGGAACCATATCCTCCGCAGCAACGATGTATTCAATGAAGAAAATGTTCCGCGAAACAATCAGTTATATCGGAATCTGCGTGGCGGGAGCGTTCGCATCAAATGCGGCACAGCTTGTCATGGCAAAACACTTTATCTTTGGAGAGAGCGCCCGGCTTGTCGCGCCGCCATTCATTCTGACCGGTATCATTACCGGAGCGACACTCGGTTATTTTGCGAATCGTTTCGCTTTCGAATCCCGCTGGTTTGCAGCCGCAAAAAACGGCAACCTGGGGAGCGCCCCGCTGCCGGCAGCCCCCGAGAATCAGGGAGGGCAGATCAGATACGCGAAACCTGTTTTGGCGCTTTGTCTCATTCTTCTTCTGCTTTTCTCACCGAATCTTTATCTAGCGGCAGGCGTTACCGCCATTTCAATACTCCTTCTGATAACGGGAAAAATAAAAATCAACCTGCTGCCGGCGGGTCTTACCACGGCGGGAATCATTCTGTTCAATTTATTTGTTCCTTTCGGGAAGGTGCTTGCGGAACCGTTTACGTTACCGGTAACCGAAGGAGCCCTTCTTCTCGGAATAAAAAAAGCCCTCGTACTCGAGGGCATGCTTTTCCTTTCACGATGGGCGCTGAACGGGGGCGCAACTCTTAGCGGATTCCGTTCAGGGCTTTTGTCCGACCTTTTCGGCTTTCTGGCAATTCTCACAAGCAGCCGGAAAAAAATCAGAAGAAAACAGCTTGTTGCAAGTATTGATGAACTTATGTTCGAACACGGCTGAGGCCGTCTGATGCATCCTTATAGTCCGGACGAAGGTTCAAGGCCCGCCGGTACGCATCGGAAGCACCTGATTTATCTCCCACCTGCTCACGGACCGATCCCAGGCGGAACCACCAAAGTGCTATTGCCGGTTCCAGATGCACTGCCGCGGTGTAGGCTATGTCAGCCCGATTAAACTGCCCGGTTATGCGGTATATCTCACCGATAAAAAAATAGGCGGTGCTGATCCGTTCTCCGCGCGGCGCGGCATCGACATACCGCTCCATATTCCTCAACGATTCCTTGTAGTTGCCGAGATAAAAATATCCTTCGCCCATTGTTTCCACAATCCGGTAATCGTTGACAATTTTCAGCGCTTCCTGGCATATATCAACCGTTTCCCGGTATTTTCCGAGCCGGAACAATGACCATCCGTAGATGGTGTATGCGTCCATGTTTTTGGGGCTCGCTGCCAGATCCTGTTTACAAATGCTTATTGCCTCTTCATACGATGCCCTGGCATCCTCAGTACGACCAACCGCTTCAAGATTTCTCCCCTGCCGGAAAGAACGGAGCGCATCCGGTTTATCCTGCGTAAAAGCGAAACCGATAGTACACATGAGCAAAAATACGGCAATACTACGTCTTTTCATGCTGTTACTATGACTCTTTTACTGTTTTTTTTCAACAGTTCCGGGGTTGCCTTTGAAAACAGAATAAAGCTGAGCGCCCTCTCCTGCAGTTTTCTCTTTGAGCTCCTGGGAATAACGTGATTCGCGCCGTTCCAGAGCCGGGAGCGTTTTTTGTGTAAAACGCACAAGAACCTTGCCGGTATGAGGAAAAAAAAACACTTTACGGGGAAGGTCTCCGCCAACACTGTAAGAATCCACCGGAATTTTCTCAAGATCAAGAAATTCGAAAATAAACCGTATGTTCATTCCCGGGACGTTGTATACCGCCTTCTCCTGGTATGAGAGCATGGCGCTTCCCCCGAATACTTTAGCATGGAGGCGATCCCGCGAAACACCAAGTTTGAGCAGGTCATTGATAAGCAATTCCATTGCGTGAATACCGTATCGGCCGGAATCAGAAAACACGCTGCCGCTTTTTGGAAAGGGGAGAAGAAAATGATTAAGCCCGCCTGCCTGTTTCACCGTATCAAAGAGCGCAACCGCGATACACGATCCCAGCAGGGTTGAAATAACGACGTTCTCGTCGGAAACGGCAGACTCCCCGGGACCGATATAGGTCTCGGGAACTCCGAATTTTGGATTGATTGTCAAGCGAGCACTTTCTTGATCGTCTCAATAAGCTTTTCGTCGTTGAAAGGTTTAACGATCCATCCGGTTGCTCCGGCTTTCTTCCCGTCT
>CAZQEF010000069.1:0-7425 GCA_964592325.1 uncultured Treponema sp.
ATGAGAATTGAGCTTAGGCAGATCGGTGTACGGGATGAATCCCGGATTACCGGAGGACTGGGTGTGTGCGGTCGTCCTTTTTGCTGTCATGCCGTTACAGACAAGCTTCGCCCGGTATCCATCCGGATGGCAAAAGACCAGGGACTTTCCCTCAATTCACTTAAAATATCGGGACAATGCGGACGATTGCTCTGCTGTCTTGCCTATGAACATGACTGGTACTGTGAAGCAAAGAAAACGTTGCCCAATGAAGGGATAAGGCTCAGATATGAAGATACCAATTTCCGTGTAACCGAGGTTAATCCCCTTACCGGAATGATACGTCTTCTGGGCGAAGACGGACGGGTTCTGGAAATTCCTGCATCCCGCATGGAACGGATCGACGGCAAGTGGCGAATCAAGTAAAGGTCAGTCCGGATTCTGTAACACCATAACTGCGTAGGTACTGTCTTTTTCAAAAGGTTTGTAATCATATCCGCCGTACACCTCGGGGGCTCCAAAGCCGGCTTCCTGTGCAATTTCTGAAATACGGGGTACTGTGAGCGGAAGAATGGGCGTTTTCTTGTGAAAATGTACCAACTGGCCATTACCGAGTTCCAGTTCTGCTTCCAGCGTCATTTTATCTTCTTCTGCCGGAACGAGTTTCCGGGAAAGCTTGACCCGTATGGAAGAAAGTTCTGCAAGGTCAATCTCCGTTTTCCCGCTCAGCGTATCAAAGTTGAACACATGAAGTAACAGAAATCCTCCGGGAGCCAGCAGTTTTTTTGAATCATGAAGGAATTTCTTTACGAGGGTAAGGTCTCCTATATAGGGAAGCATGTTTTCAATACATGAAATAATGTTGAAAGATTTTTCCTTGAGAAATCTGGCGATGTCCAGAGAATTCATTTCAAAAAACCGGATTGTGGAAAAAGGAGCCTTGATTCTCCGTTGTGCTGTCGCAATCATGTCCGGATTTGTATCAATTCCCGTAATGTCCAGATTGTAATTGGCAAGACGGTTTTCAAGGTTTCCCGTAGCGCAGCCAACTCCAAGAAAACGAAAAATGGGGGGAGGGGAGACACTCGCTTTTTGTTTGAGTATGTCTGCAAGCTGAATCACGCAGGCGACTGCTTGTTCGTCGAGCGGGAAAAGTTCATCGTAGTACTCCAGAATTCTGGAATAATAATCCTGCAGGCTTCCAATTAAAACAGGTTCTGTTTGCGTTCCAGGAAAGGCGTGTTCCATAACTGCTCCTTTTCGGTACGCCTGACCGGATAACGGCATGTTGCTGTTCCGGTCAGTTACGGTTTTTGGTATCCATTATGTTAAATCGTTTTGCGTGCATCCAATTCGGGACAAGTATTCCTCGAGTTTCTGTGCAGTTATCCGACTTATTGCATGTTCCATACGGCAGGCATCGTTCTCCGCAGTTTTTTCATCAACTCCAAGAATTCTTGTAAGAAAAAGTTTCAGGGAGTTGTGTCTTGCCCTGACAGTACGTGCTTTACGGAGACCCTCTTCCGTAAGACGAATGTTTCCGTAATGCTCGTGTTCAACTAGTCCCGATTCGCGTAATACGCCGAGAGATTTGTTTACGCTTGCCCGCGAAACACCCAGAGTTCGTGCAATATCAACAGATCTGGCAAAACCCGTATCCTGGGAAAAATCCAGTATGGTTTCGAGATAGTCCTGCTTGGAAGCGCTCAAAGAATCCGGCATATACCGCTAACTATACTGCAAACTATTTGACTAGACAACAGAATTCTTGTATTGTCAAAGTAATTTGAGGTTAACAAATGAGTCTTGATCAGATTCGGCCGGGTGAAAAGGCCACAATTGCCGTTGTTGGCGGAACCGGCTCTCTCCGCCGCCGTCTTCTTGATATGGGCCTGACGCCGGGAACGCAGGTCTTTGTCCGTAAGGTTGCACCCTTCGGGGATCCTCTTGAACTTACGCTGCGCGGATATGAGTTGACATTGCGTACTGAGGATGCAAGAAAAATCAAAGTCCACAAGACGGTTTCCTGATGATACGAATAGCTCTTGCCGGAAATCAGAACTGTGGGAAAACCACGCTTTTTAATCAACTGACCGGAAGCAATCAGCATGTAGGCAATTTTCCCGGGGTTACCGTTGAACAGAAGAAGGGATTCTTGCGTGGATACAATGATATCGCAGTCGTGGATCTGCCCGGTATATACTCCCTGTCACCTTATACGTCCGAAGAAGTAGTTGCCCGGGATTATCTGGTACATCAACGGCCGGATGTTATTGTGAACATTGTCGATGCATCAAATATTGAGCGAAATTTGTATTTGACCCTCCAGCTGCTTCCCCTGGGTATTCCTCTGGTTATTGCATTGAACATGATGGATGAAATACGTGCAAATGGTGGTGTGATAGATATTCCAGCCCTTGAAGAGGAATTGGGTGTTTTTGTAGTACCGATTGTGGCAAACAGGAATGAAGGAATTCCCGAGCTTGTTGAACGGATACATGATGCTGCAGGAACTTGCTCCAAAGATGCCGGCTGTTCACGGCGAATCGATTTTTGTTCCGGACCTGTCCACAAAGCACTTCATGCCATAACCCATCTGGTTGAAGGCCCTGCCCGTGAAGCCGGATATGAACCGCGGTTTGCTGCAACCAAACTCATAGAAGGGGATCCGCTCCTTGAGACCGATTTGAAACTTTCACCAGCAGATCGAGATATCATAAAGCGGATTGTGCGTGAGATGGAGACAGATCTTGGTACTGACCGGGAGGCGGCAATCGCAGATATGCGATATGCCTATATTGAGCGGCTGGTTGCCGATACGGTCAAGAAAAAGCAGGAATCAAGAGAGCAAATTCGATCCATAAAGCTGGATTCAGTTCTAACACACCGGATTTTTGCGTTGCCCCTCTTTGGGGTCATAATGATGTCAATATTCTGGATAACGTTTGGGCCGGCGGGCTCCTTTTTCAGTGATCTATTTGGCCGGGGAATAGAGCTCCTGACCAGTGCAATATCCCGGGCGCTGCTTTCCGTGGGAGTAAGCCCCTGGATGCATTCTCTTATTGTTGATGGCGCTCTTCAGGGGATTGGAAGTGTATTGTCGTTCCTTCCGTTGATTGTGATACTGTTCTTTTTCCTTTCTCTGCTTGAAGATACCGGATATATGGCCCGCGTTGCCTTTGTACTGGATTCTCTTTTACGTAAAATCGGTCTTTCCGGCCGTTCTTTTGTGCCCATGCTGATCGGATTCGGGTGTACCGTTCCGGCCGTTATGGCAACCAGAACCTTGTCCAGCGATCGTGACCGGCGAATGACTATCATTCTGACACCTTTTATGTCCTGTACGGCGAAGGTTCCGGTGTATATTGCTTTTTGCGCCGCTTTTTTTCCTGAGCATACGGCTCTTGTACTGGGACTTCTGTATTTCGCGGGAATTTTGCTTGCGGTCCTGTTCGGTCTTGTTTTCAAGAAAACGCTTTTTCGCGGTAATTCCGTTCCTTTTGTTCTGGAGTTGCCGGTATACCGCTTGCCAACGCCAAAAATGGTGTTTTTTCATTTATGGGACAAGGTGCATGATTTTATTACGCGTGCGTTTACCATTATTTTTATCGGGTCGCTGGTAATCTGGTTTTTGACGAATCTCGACTGGGCGTTTCGTATGGTTGAATCCGGTTCCGAGAGCATGCTTGCCTCGTTGGGGTCTTTGCTGGCTCCCGTTTTCACATTGAACGGATTTTCTTCCTGGCAGGCCGTTGCCGCCCTGGTAAGCGGTTTCGCGGCAAAAGAGGCGGTTATCAGCACCTTGTCTGTTGTTTTACCGGTGGGCATAGCCGGGTTCTTTGATCCGCTTTCAGCTGTGTCGTTTATGACCTTTATTTTGCTGTATACCCCGTGTGTTGCAGCAATTGCCGCGATTCGCCGGGAAATGGGCTCGCTTGCCTGGACGGTCGGGACCGTGCTTTTTCAGCTGGTAACCGCATGGACTGTTTCTGTCGTTGTCTACCAGGTTGGACACATTTTCGGTTTCTGATGTAGAATACTGGTACCATGAGAATCTGGAACAATGAACGCATGAAAGTCCTGCTCGTTTGTGTGCTGTTGTGTGTTGCATCGGCGCTGGCAGCCCATCCGCACATGCAGTTTACCAGCACGGCCGAGTTTGTATGGAAGGGAAAGGCTCTTGAAGGGGTATATCTGGAGTGGGCCTTTGATCCGTATTTCAGTGCTGATATTATCCGTGGATATGATATAAACCGGGACGGACGGTTCAGTGATAATGAAACGCAGGAAGTATTTGATAATGCGTTTTCCAATCTTCGGCATTATTACTATTTCACGTTTATAAGTCAGAAAGGAAGACGGGACAATCCCGGGAAGATAGAGCAATTCTCCGTCCGCCAAAAAGACGGAACCCTGTATTACCGGTTTTATATTGATCTGCGCTCCTGGCAGCCGGGAACAATACGGCTCGCGATATATGATTATACCTTCTTTTGTGACATACGGTATCCGGATCAAAATGCTGTCACACTGCGATATGATCCCGGTGTTGTGAAACCAGTCTGGAAGGTGCGGGAAAACAGGGATAATCCGGTGTACTACAATCCTCTTGGTGCCGTGGACGATAATACCATTTACTATGAATGGAAACCGGGTCTGGAAACCTATTATCCCCGGGAAATATGGATAACCTATGAGTAATATCCGCCTGTTGGCGGCAGTAATCCTGCTGATTTGTGCCGTCGGAGTGTATGCGAATCCGTTCACAACCCCGAAGCCGTCTTCGGGAGAGGATTCTTCCCGGATGATTTCGGACCCCTCACCGGTCCGAACGACAAAACCCGATGAAACGCTGGTATCCCGTCAGATGGCCCTGCGGAATGAACTGGCGGATATGTTTTTGGAATGGAAAAGCGGGCGCAATCCGGCAGCAATAAGGATTATTCTGCTCCTTTCCTTTTTGTATGGCGTTTTTCATGCGCTTGGTCCCGGACACCGGAAAACCGTAATTTTCTCGGTGTATTTGGCACGCAAAGCGCCGGTTACCGAGCCGGGAATCACCGGGATTGCCCTGGCATTGTTGCATGGCGGAACTGCGATTGCCGTTTTACTGGCGTTTCGCGGTATTACCGGTGCAATATCGGCGCGTGCAGACACGGTATCCCGCTGGATGGAAGGCGGATCATACGTTTTGCTTATCATTCTTGCTGCCGTGCTGGCCGTGCAGGCTTTCGTCGAATTGTTCCGCGTATCCTCCGGAAGAAAAAGGGTTCGTGCAAGTCTTGGGGCTGTGTTGATCAGCGGAATGTATCCTTGCCCGGGGGCAATCCTCATACTTGTTCTTGCCCTGACGCTGGACGTGATGCTGATCGGTATAGTGGCTGTTCTCGCCATGTCGGTTGGCATGAGTTTCCCGATTATTGCCGCAGGCTATCTTGCCTGGTTTGGCAGAACCGGGCTCTTCTTGGGACTCAAGGCGAAGGAAGACCGGATCGCCCGGATAAGTTCCGCAATCGAGCTGGGCGGCTATCTTCTCCTGCTCGCGTTTTCTCTCTACATGGCACAGCCTTTTTTGCTGAGCGTTCTGCGGATGATTCAACGGTTATAGCTGCTATTTCAGTTTGGAAATAAAGATAGCCCCCGGCGCATCATCACGTTCCTTCTTGACCAGATACTTGTCCTTGCGGTTGGTAAAGTAATCAAGCGTTTTCTTGACACCGAGTTCCCGAAGATCAAAGTCAGGTTTAACCTGACGTATATACTGCATGAGCTGAGAGAGCATTACCCATCCAGATGTATCTGCCAGCTGATCGACTGCCCGCTCCAGAAGAATCTCTGTTTTGTTGAGTTTCTCCGAAGGTCGCGTCTGGTTTCTGCGGTTTTTATTGGCCGGCTCAATATGAATGAACTCGTTGCAGGCGTTGACAAAGGAGGTTGGCGTTTTCTTTTCTCCGATGCCGATAACATATTTGCCTTGCTCCCTGATTCTGCCGGCAAGCCGGGTGAAGTCGCTGTCGCTTGATACAATACAAAAGCAGTCGACATGCTGCAAATACAGGAGATCCATTGCATCGATAATCAGGGCACTGTCTGTAGAATTTTTGCCGGCAGTATTGCTGAACTGCTGGATTGGCTGGATGGCATATTCGAGGAGATGCGTTTTCCATCCTTTCATTTTTTCTGATGTCCAGTCACCATAAATCCGGCGTACTGAAACAATACCGTACAGAGCGGTGCTCTCGGAAATGTCCTCGAGAAATGCGTGTGAGATGTTTTCTGCGTCGATAAGAACGGCAATGCTCTTAAAGGGTTCCGGCATGGAAAGCCTCCCTGTCTGGTTTCCTGTAGTGTCCCGTATTCCGCAGAAATTTGCAAATGTTTTTCTGCCGAATACACTTAATAGCAAGCACATGAGGGAGGCTCTGTATGAACTTTTTTTCGAATATGTCGCTGAAAAGCAAACTGTTCTTTGTATTCTTCAGTATTATTGCAGTATTCACCGCCGGGTTTGTTTTCATTGTTGTCTCACTGCAAACCATTAACCGGGCTACAGACCGGATATACAACGAGGGCCTGCGGGGCATTTCATTGCTTCTCGAAGCGGACCGGGACGCTTACCAGTCGAGTCTGGCGGTTGCGCAGAGTTTTGTGCTCATGACCCGTAAAGACCGTGACGGAGTTGATGCGGCTTCGGCTTCGGTAGATGAGAACATGAAACAGGTGCTGGAGCGGTTTACCGGCTTTGAAAAGATATATTTCGATGCGGGCCGGCTTCTCGTACCCGAGTTTGAACAATTTCATGGCAGCTATGCGCGCTGGACCGAGTTGAGCGGGTTATTGCGCAATTCGATGCGGGATATGGATCCCGTTGCTACGGCTGCGGTATATTACGGTGAATATGTCAGTGTGTTTACCGCAATGCGCGGAGCAATGGATTCACTGACCGGAATTATGAATACGGAAACCGAGAATGATTATTTTGAAACCAACGCGGCATACCGGAACGTTCTTGCCTCCCTGTTTGGTGTTCTTGGCATCATTGTCATTATTTCCGTTGTGTTCGCCGTTATTCTTGCCTCGTTTATTACCCGGGCGGTAGACCGGATAAAGGATTTTGCGGGACGGATGGGCAGTGGAGACATGACTGTTTCGGTCGACACCAAACTTGTGAATCAGAAGGATGAGTTCGGGGCGTTGGCGCGGGCTCTCGATGATATGCGCCTGCGGGTATCAGATGTTATTCGCAATGTCAGTGCCGTTGCCCGGTTTGTAAAGAACGGAAGCGGTGAGCTCAGTTCGACCGCGCAGCAATTGTCTCAGGGTGCAAGCGAACAGGCTTCGCTCGCTGAAGAAGTATCATCATCAATGGAACAGATGACCAGCAATATTCAGCATAGCGCCGATAATGCGACACAGACTGACAAGATTGCCGTTAAAGCGTCAAAA
>CAZQEF010000070.1:0-211 GCA_964592325.1 uncultured Treponema sp.
CACCGGCATACTTTTGGGAAAATCCCGAAAGAGACGAGTCCGAGATTCGCGAGTCGAGCCCGGTCTGTACAAAATTCCCTGCCATACCCGCAGCAACTCCTGCCATGGCGTCCCGTCCGAAGGCGCCCTTGCCGAATGCATCCTCATCAAATGCATCCCCGCCGGTTACGAGTCCGCGGAGGTTTATCGAATTTATCGCGCTGGTTGCAAC
>CAZQEF010000070.1:221-7355 GCA_964592325.1 uncultured Treponema sp.
TTCCTTTAAGCATGGTAGAGCCGATGACACCGCTTGTCAACGCGGAATTGCTTGCCGCAAAGGCGCTGGACGCCCCGCTTATAGCCGAGGAGGCCAAGGATGTGGCCGCCTTTTTGGCGAAACCTTCCGCCACATCCATGGGGTCCATGCCGTTTGCCAAGTCCATCAGGGCAAAGACCGTGTCATCTATCATGTTGAGTCCGGCACTGAGGAGTGCGCCCACAATAGGGCCACCGACTCCGGCGGTGAAACAGCTCACCACGACCGTCATGGCGATGTCAACCAGCGTCCGGATGGTCGGGGCGGGCATGAAGCTGCCGCGGTCGTCCCACAGGCGGCGGCTGTACGCCGGCATGTTCGCCTCGGCTCGCCCGGAGCCTTCGATCATCTTGTGCTGGGTAAAAAGCCCCATGATGCGCCCGGTTTCGCCCGAACCCGCGAAGCGCACATTTTTCCAGTACTCGTCCAGGTCATGGCCGGGATCCGCGTCGTCAAGGAAGACCGGGGCATACCCGATCCACTTGTTGAACTCACCGGACTTCACTTCCCGGTACTGTATCTGCTGCCCCAGATCGCTCCGTTGCTCGTCAGAAAGATTCGCGAGCGACTTCATGTACTTCTCGTAGTCGTCCTGCGTTACCGTCTCCGTCTGCGGCAGGTAACGAACCTTGTCGACCATGTATTCAATTCGCTCCCCGGCTTCGCTTCCGAGCCGGTACTTTTTCACCTGATAGGTATCCTTGTACAGGCTGTCCTTCTCGTAGGTAGTGTCCTCGCTGCTGCCGAAGATGCGCTTGCTCTCCTCGTCCACCGCGCCCATCGCCTGGTCAAGAAGCGCCTGGATGCCCGTCGCGCCGATGGCCTCAAGGTCTATCTCCTCCGGGGTCATGATGCCCTGGGTAAAGTCCTTCACCGTCGTCTTGAAGTACCGGTACCCCTCTATGACGTGCTTTTCCGTCAGGCTGTCCATGAGGGTGGCGCCTACCGTGGTGTTCTTGATGAAGTTCCCACCTGATTCGGTGAACCCGTCGCGGATGAACATGTCGCGGAAGCCGGCCCAGGTGGACCGGTTCGCGCCGTCAATATTCTCTTCAAGCGATTTTTTCGCGTCCTTGAGTGTCGTGAGGGCCTGGTCATACCGGATAAAGGCGAGACGAGCGGCGATCTCTTCGTTTTCTTCCGTCTGGAATATGCGGATCTTCTCCAGCGTCTCCGCCGAATTGTACGCGTTCCGTTTGAGGGTCTGGAAGATGGCCGGCGTAAACGCCTCTATACCCCGGTTCCGCTCGGCCGCGCTCGAAAGGAGTCCGGAAAGCAGATTGCGGTCCACGATTGAGGCGAGGAAACAGTCGGTGTCGGGAAGTTCGATGACGTCCGGAATGATGAACGATGTCGCGTCGGCAATGGCGTCGCGGGTCATGGCGCCCATATTCCGGAGTATCTCGTTATTGCCAATCTGCACCGCCTGTTCGGCGATGGTATCAACCCAGGCTTCCTTCTTCTGGAGGAAGGTGATGTAGCGGTTTGTCCAGTCTTCCGCCTTCGCGTTGAAACTGTCCTCGTATTCTTTCTGCCACGCTTCCATTGCCGCGGTAATCTTCCGGTTGGCATTGCGCCATTCAAGCGTTCCACGCGAATAGATGGCGTTCATCTGCCGTTCAAAGTCGTCCTCGCGTCCATTGAGTTCACGGAGCGCTATGTCCCACTCGTTTACACGCGCTTCCCTGATCGCGCCCATGCGTACGTCGTTCAGTTTGACGTAACTCTGCTTGACGGCTTCCGTCACGCTTCCAAGCACGTACGTACCAATGCCGCTCGTTTCGGATCGCAGGTCATCGAGTACCGTCTTGAACAATTCACAATCACTGAGCGCGTTCTCGCGCGCGTCAAAGGCCGGCTCTTCGAGGGTGTTTTTAACCGCCGCAAGATAGTCAATGCCGATCCGGTACGACTGCACGAGCGCGGCGAACGCGTCATAGACGTCGGAGGCGAGATTGCGTCCGTGCACGGTGTCCACGTCAAGGCCTTCCGCCTCCTTTACCGTGCGGTATGCGTCATACCGTTCCCAGGCTTCCGCGAGAGCCCGTATCGCTTTTTGGTCGCTGTCAATTCCGTCGGTGTGGTCAAGGTACGATTCCGCTTCCGCGAGGGCTTCCTGCAGACCACCGTCTTTGGGAACCCGGAGAACAAGGGCTTCCCACTCTTCAACGTCTTTTTCAGAGGCCGCACCGTCAGGAAGCATGCCCGCCTCAATGTATTTGCTGACCGCCTCCGCGTATTTGAGCCGGTTCTCGTCATGCGTATTCGCAATGCCCGGCTTCTCCGCGCTGTTCGAATACAGATATTCCGACAGTTCCCGTTCGCTGTCCCCGAAATCCCCGGTCAGGTTCTCCACCACAGACATAAGAAGCGTGCTGCTGTCTTCTTCCCGGAGCGTTGCGTGCTTTCCGTCCGACGTGATAATCCGCCGGAGGTCTTCCTGCAGGGTTTTCTCGTTATACGTAATGCCGGCAGTCTTCAGGATGTCACTGATCGTCAAACCCGATCCATTCTCGTTCGCCGAAACAAGCGACACGACCAGGTCATCAATGCCCGGTCCGCCCTCAATCGACGCTCCGGTCAGCAAATCCAGCGCCACCTGCTTTTCGTTTATTATTTTCTGTGCTTCTCGCAGGTTTGTTGCGGCGGTTGCTATTCCGGTGACAATCCGGTAATCAAGCCCGGCGCTTCCCGATTTCTCGAATGACTCATCCCGTTTGTTGTGCCAGGAGGGCTTGCTCATGGCGGAATCGCAACCTTCCTTCTGGCAATAGTCCCCGAGTTGATAAAAGAGGTTTTGCGAGAAAAGCGAGTTCACCAGCTGGGTGCTGATCAGCGGACTATCATCGATTTCTGTTCCCAAAAGTCCGGTCAGCGCGGCAAATTTGAAAAAGGCATAGTCTTCAGAGGAAGCAATGCTCTGGTGGCAGTTATAGAGGGTGTCTATGAGGCCGGTTTCACTGATTCGGTATTTTCGTCCGTAACTATAAGCGGCCTTGAACCCATCCCACAGATCTCCCGAGTGTTTTCCGCCAGTATAATTTCCCAGGAGATTATTCCAGATATTTTCGCGTACGAATACTTTCCACCGCCCTTCTACTTCCCGTTCCGTTTCCCGCTTTGTGGTACCCTCTGGCACCCCGTATCCTTCATATGGAAGATCGCGGGCCGGATACATCCGTTCATATTGATCATACGTCATGCCGCCGGCGGAGCTGAAGATTTCCCAGGACAGGGCATTTGACATGGAATTAAGATCGCTCTGGTTCACCGTCATGAGCCACTCGGTCAAATCCTCCACAAACTCGCTCTTCAGGCCTTCCCCGGAAGTCAGGTAGCCGGTGATGTCCGAATAGACCGATTCGGATATCGCTGTTCCTTCGGCAGGATTCCACTGTATGGTACCGTCCACGATTGAAAGCCCTGCGAGCATGTCCTTCGGGTACTTACCAAGATTGGTTATGTTCTCCTCAATTGCGGTTGTAACAGTTTCAACGTCGAACGGATCTTCCCCTTCCGATTTTGGAAGATTCTGTATCGAGGCGAGAATATCCTCGTAATTCTTCTTCGCCTCGGCAAGTTTGCCGTGCGCTTTCTGTATTTCCTCGTCCAGCAGCACCTGCATCTGTTTTGACGCCAACAGATACCGGTACTGTTTTTCATACGCATCACGGAGCTCACGGTACGTGTCATCCCGCTCATAGAGGCTCTCCGGCGAGTCATTTTCATAAATAGCCTCAATCGCCTCCCGCGCCGCAACCGAGCGAAGGTGCTTTTCCCGTGCTTCGGCAAGGCGGGTATCCGGATCAACGGCGTCCAGCGCCTCTACAAGCACATACTCATCTTCCGTCGTCTTCTCCGCGTCAATGCCCAGATACGGCGTCGCCGCGTATTCATGAACCGCCCGGGCAATCTTGTAGGTCTGCCGGGCGTCTTCCAGCGCCTCAAACTGCGCGCGCGCCTCTTCATACCTTGCGGTATATGCCCGCTCCAGTTCCGCGTATGTCGCCTCTCCGTATTCGCCTTGAGCGGGAACGCCCCCTTCATCGCCGCGAACGCCGATGAGATCCGCCCACTCGTTTTGCAGCGTTTTTACCTCAGCTTCCAGAACGTCTATGGTATCGCGCATATCCTGGGTCATCTCTTTCATCTGACTCTCGCTTGCCGCGAGATATGCAACCACCGAAGCCGCCGTCTTCCCCATTTCATACGTCAGGTTTTTCTGCATTTCCACATGGGAAAAGAACGCGCCCAGCGCGTCTGAATACTCCGAATCGTCCGCGGAAGTCCGTGCAACCGCAATCGCGCCGGATTCCGGATCCGCAATAAGGGATTCCCGGGTAAGAGACGCGAGGGCAGCGTTTGATGCGGTAAAGGAAGTCAGCGCCGCTTCATCAGTGCCCGTCCAGCTGGCAAGTACCGCGTGGAAGGCGCCGGCATACTGGTCAAGGAAGGACGCGTATTCGAGTCCGACGTTTACCGTACCGTCCGTACTGTATGCGTGTGACCATCCGCTTTCCGCGCAGACGGTACCGGTACAGGTGCTTTGGTCGTATGCTTCAACATCGGCCCAGGTTTCCCCGTCGGCAAAATCGTAAAGGAGATCTTTCGCGTGCGTTTCAGCGAGATACTGGCGGAAAGAACTTTCCGCTTCAGAGGCAATCGAGTTGTAACGGAGCAGCATGCTATAGACGCCTGATACGCGGATATAGTGTTCACCAGCGGATGGAAAGGTTTCCAGCTCAATACGCGCGACTTCGATCTCCCGGAGTTTTTCATCCAGTTCATCATCTGATACCGGCCTGCCCTTCAGCGCATGTGCCGTTTTCGCCAGCACGAATCCGGAAAGACTGTCAAACCACTGTTCAAAGAGACTGGTCACCGCATCGGGAGCGTAATGCGCTGCAAAGATTTCCCGTCCATCCTGTTCAAGTCCGCAAAGCCAATCGGCAGTTTCCTGCGGACTTAGCTGGGGTATGACGGATGTATTCCAGAGCGTTTCGGGACTCGTAAAGGCAATGCCGTTCTCATCAACGGATCCGAGTCCGGTATCAGCAAGCCAGATGCCGAACGAGTCAAGCGCTTCCTGTCTGCCTTGTTCAACAAGAAGAGGAATGTATTGCATAAACCGCGCAACAAGCGGGGAACATTCCGTGAGGGATGCAAGTTTTTCATTGACGACATCAGCGTCTTCCGAAAGCAACAGATCTATAACCAGCAACCGATCTTCAACAGCCGCATTCGATTCAACAAGCAGCTGATCACGAGCGGCGGAAAACAGCCGCGCGAGTTTTTCCATGGTCTCTTCCGTCCGGCTTTCGTACGCCGCTTCCAGCACCGCATACCAGTACTCTTCACTTCCGAGGCCCAGCTCTTTTGCCAGGTACCCGCCGAAATTTCCGGCAACCGCTTCTTCAATGTCTTCCGGTACCGTGTACTGCTCCCGGAGAGAGGCAATTCGCCCGAGTTCCGAGAGGGACAACAACGGCGGATCTTCTACAACATTTCCGTTCACCGCTTCGTCAAGCGCGGCTGAAGCGTTTTCAATCGCCAGAGCGCCAAGATACGTTTCCGCGCCCGATCCCAGCTCGTCATATGACCAGGCGGGTTTATCCAGCAAGCCCCGTTCCGAAAGAAGCTGTTCGTACTGCGCGCGGAACTGCCCGATGTAAAAGTCCGCGGTATCAAGTTCGCCCATAACGAGCATGTCCGCGTATTCCCGTTTTGCTTCCGCGAGCTCGGCCTGCTTTTCGGCAATCTCCGCGCGGACGGCCTCAATCTCGCCCCGCTTCTCCCCGAGGGCATCATTCACCGCCTCAAGCGCGGCAACCGCCTCGCGATACGCGGCAAGCGCGGCGTTATACCCGACAAGGGCATTCTCGCTTTTTTCGAGCGTCTCCGCTTCCGTGTCCCGCGAAGACGTTTCATCCGCCGCGTAGGCGTATACCGCTTCGGCGACCTCAACTTCTTTCTCCCAGTACGCTTCAACCGCCCGTGCCTTGACGAGCTCCAGCTGATAGTCATCAAGACAGACTGATTCCCATCCGTACTCGTCAAGCGCAGCTATCACCCCGCGTATGGCTTCATTGTCCGCGTATCCCCCGGCGGGAACCTCTTCATTGTCAAATACGACAAGACCATAGGTCTCTTCCAGGTCTTTGTTCTGTTTCTCCGCTTCCGCTGCATAGGGTATATATATGGTTTTATACCAGTACCAGGCCTGCGCGTAATTTTCCTTGCCAACGGAAGCGTTCAGCGTACTCTCAAGTGTTTTCTTCTCATTATCTGCAAACCGTGAATAGAGCTCATCATAATCGAGAGCATCTTTCCGTACAGCAGTAATTGAATAATTCAGGTATGCATCCTGTGTTTCCCAATATCTCTCCTGGCTGGCATATTGTTCTTGCAGGGCTTTCTCATACTCACGTTCCCCGTCCGGATATCCATACTCAATCATGTACCAGTCTTTATCTTTTGCTTTGTTTATCGCGGGAAGAGAAAACAACGACTTCATTTTTTCATTGAACTCATTTTCTCTCTTTACTTCTTTCTCATCCGGATTAAACGGGTTTGAAATCTCCGGCCTCTTGCCAAGCAAATCCCTGACGGTTATTCCGCCAAGGGCCGCCTTAAACCAGGCTTCAAAGTTGCTGTCAACACCCTCATTAAGCTTAACCGTTATTAATTCCTGCCATTCTTCGAGTGGACGATTTGAGTTCTGAGCAATATGTTCTTTCAGAAACTGATCCAGTTCTCCACTTGATACTTTGTCCTGGTAATGTTTCGCAATCCTTGTATACAAGCTGTTCTTAAGCAGATCTTCCAGTTTTTGATTAAAATCAGTCAATGTCTTGTCACGATCCGAGCTGAGAGCTCCCAGACTGCCAAACGCGTCGGATACCATTTTTTGAAGCATTGATTCAAGCATGTCCCCCGTTGACCAGGACACGCGGTCCATGTCGTATGCTTCCCCGCTGGTCACCGCAGAGAGCCAGTATTCAATGCTGTTCCGGGCCGTGTTCATCATCTCGAGGGAGCGATTCAGGTTCTCTACCGTGCTCTCCACCCGTTCAACGAGGTCGCTCCTGTTTTCCA
>CAZQEF010000071.1:0-7317 GCA_964592325.1 uncultured Treponema sp.
ACCATTTATGGTTTACACCCTCTTCGATGGCATGCCTGACAGCCCGGGCCTTGGCATATCCGGAGGCGAGAATCATCACCTCAAACGCGTCGGTTATGGTTCCGACGCCAACGGTAAGCGCCTGGGTGGGAACCTGTTCCGGGTCCCCGCCGAAAAACCGGGAATTCATGATAATGGTGTCCTGGGTAAGATTTTTCATGCGGGTCCGGGAGGTCAGGGAGGATCCGGGTTCATTGAAAGCAATATGCCCGTCGGCTCCCACCCCGCCAAAAAACAGGTTGATTTTGCCGTACGACGCGATTTTTTCCTCATACCGCCTGCACTCTGCGGCCGGATCCCCGGCCATACCGTCAAGAAAGTTGACATTGCTCATCTGGATATCAATATGCGAGAAAAAATTGTCCATCATGAACCGGCGGTAACTCTGCGGATGATCCCGGTCGAGGCCCTTGTATTCGTCCATGTTGAAGGTAACCACGTTTTTAAAAGACACTTTTCCCGCTTTATTCATCCGTACCAGTTCGCGATACACGCCAAGCGGGCTGGAACCGTTCGGAAGACCGAGAACAAAAGGACGGTCTGAGGTGGGGGCAAACTCGGCAATGCGTCTGACAATGTGATTTGCCGCCCATTCCGCACAGGTAGCATAATCCTGTCGCACAATAACACGCATAAAATCTCCTGAAGCGATGATAAAAGGTATTATTTATGATAAACGACAAACAAGGCACGCGCAATTAAAAAGAAATTAAGACAGATGTTTATGAAACAGGGAATCCCACGAAACAGTCAACCCGGCTGCATCTTCTGCCATATTGCCGAACAGGCGCATTAAAAACATATGGGCTGCTCCGAGGGCTACAGAATGTCTGGCACCGTCAGAAAAACGAAAGATGCAGCCTGTCTTCCTGAGCAGGGAATCAAAGAGAGGAACATCCCGCTTCAATACGGTTTCGACAACAGAACGATGTCGGGCGAATTCTCCATGAATAATGAGCGCATGAGGATCAAGTACGGTAACTATGGGAATCAGGCTCTCAAAGAGCTCCAGCACCCACCCCTCCAGAATTCCGTCGGAAGCGGACAATCCCCTTTCGGGAACAAAAGATTTACCCTGTCCAACCATATCCCCGTTCCAGTGGTATGAAACGAACTCTCCCGCAGCGTGCTTGCTTCCCTCATACACACGACCGTTCAGGGCAACACCAATACCAACAGCCAATCCATTACAGCATGAAAAGCGCGACGCATCCCGGGTGTATTCAGTATTTACGCAAAGAAGCGAACACAGTTCCTGTTTGTGATTTTCAAGCAGCTCATGCCATGCAAGACAATTTGCCTCATTCTCGATATAGACAGGAACACCGAACATCGCGCCAGCCGTCTGGGGAAACATAAAGTTTTTCAGATTGAATATATCCGAACAGAGCACAACAGCCTTGCCTGAGTCAATTATTCCCGGCATGCCGATGCATACGGCAAGAGGAAGAAGACCCGTTGAACTGACTGTTTCGGCAAGGCCGTCAATAATTTTACCTGGAATATCCGCAAACGGGCCTTCGGGAAGATCTCCGGTCCGGCTCTCCAGAATGGACCCGGTAAAATCCGTAACGACTGCCGTATATCCGGACGGCTGGATTTCAACACCGATAACACACCCAAACGCAGGATTCAGCTTCAGGTGAAGCGGTTTTCTCCCTCCCGAAGAAGAAGCTCCGGGTTCTATCGATTCGAGAACTACTCCGTTACGTATCATCACATTGATGATGTTTGACACCGTAGAACGGTATACCCCGATCTTCTTCGCGATCTCGATGCGGCTAATTCCCGGATATCGCCATAAGAGCCGGGCAACCATGGAAATATTTGCATTTCTCTGGAAGCTATTGTTTATTTGCATCCTGTCTCCGCGTGGATAATGGTTCCGAGAAAATAGAGCCCCGGATTCTTCTCACCAGCACCGCTCTTCCGATGGATACACTCTCAACAGTATCATCTGCTTCGTTCTGAATCCTGAGTATTACGTCCCCCCGTTTTTTTTCCATGGACAGGAGTTTCCCCAGAAGAACACGGTTGCCCGAATCAACATGAATCTCCAGGAGATTCCCTGTGGCTGCTGCCTGTTCGGCTACACGAACCTTACCCAGAAAATCCATTCCCCGGGCTTCCATTTTCTCCGGCCGGACCGATTCCGGATCCAGCTGTTCAGGCGTAATAATGATCTTCCGCTGTACACGCGAAAGAAGCGCCTCTTTTTGATCCCGGGGAGGATTCATTGAATTCAGAACCTCAAGAAGCTCGGACCGTATTTTATGCCCAGCCTCCGCTGATGACGATTTCACCGGAGAACCGGATGTCGCAGAAGGAGTAATGTCCGGGATTCTGAGGGAAGGAAGCGGTACAGGATCGCTCCGGGTTGTTCCGCGGGCAACCGAAGGAAGAAAATCCATTCCCGCGCTGGAAGCCGCTTCCTGCAGCTCCTCCGGAGAGTCCGTATCAAGAAGATATACGCCCGGGGCAAGTATTTTTCGAACCAGACGGGCCAACGCCTCGTTCTTCTCAAAAAGAATACGCCGGGAATCATCTACTTTCAATACATATCCATGATACAGGGAAAGCGCAGTATATCCGGAGAACCAGTCCTGGATGGAAAAAAGAAGGTTCCCCGGCAACTGGGCGTGGCTGTGCTTCCTGAGCAACGCAATGATCGTCTCTGCGGTCTCTCCCTGATCAAAAGCGGCGGCACAGGACTTCCGTGTTATTTCATAATTACCCACGGTTTGCATACTGGTAACCATCATGAAGGAAACAAGCGGCAGTAACTCAGCGAGGGAGCTGCCCGGCATGAGAACCGTTTCAAATGAAGGAGAAATAACAATTGATGCCCCGACCGGTTTGTTGTCACCGGACAACAAAGCATTTGGAGAGAGAAAACCGTCCTGTTCGACAAGAAGTCCGAACAAATGTGCCGTTTCGGCGCGGCCGGGGGCCTCTCCGGGACACTCATTCTCCGCCGGATTCTTTTCCTGGAGCATCCGGGAAAAACGGCTCCGTATCCCCTGGGCCGATCCGCCCCTTTCTCCCACAAGATAGGCCGCCCGGTTGATGACATCCGGGGTATAGTATCCGTCGACGGCGAGCATTCCCGCGAGATCCAGAAAAGCCTGTGCATTGCGCTGCAAGGCATCACGGGTCAACCGCCCGTATACTCCGGCACACAAGTATGCGATGCGGGTAACGATGTCACAGCCGGCAAACTGTATCCAGCGGGAATGATCCGGAACAAGGCAGCCGTCATGGATATTGAGCAGTGAAAGATTCCGCAGCGAGGCAATAATCAGACACAATGTTTTCTCGTCGGAAACCAGTTCAGGAAATGCGGCAGAAAGCGAATCAAGGGTTCTTTTACGCAAAGTGCCATCATTCCGGACCGGGGGGCCCTCATGAAGAAAAAAACTGTACAGACCGGCAAGGACGCCATCGTTGACAATCAGTGCCGCGTTAATCGGCACGCCACGTTTCCCGGGATATATCAATTCATCAGCTCCGGCTTCTTCTTCAATATCATCAGCCAGGAGCGGATTCAATGCGTATTCGCGGTTCGCTTTTTCATCCCGGCGATATACAAGAAGACGTTCTTCGAGATTCAGAATTCGCTCATAGACCTCCGGGAAAGACCGAGTTCCCGAAAAAAGCTGGACCAGTTTTTCCCGTGTGGGAGAAGGAAGCATACGTACCGCAGCAAGCAGTTCACGGTCAAACTGATCAAGACAGGAGAGTATTCTGCTCCGGTTGTTCTTGTTCCGCAGAAAAACGGAAAGCGACTCGATTATTTTCTGTTTGTTGAAGGGTGTCCGTACCGCACCAACATACATGCGAACAAGATCAAAAAAATGCTGGTCGGAAAGGCAGGTTAATGCTTCCCGCCATTCAAGTATTTCTTCTGCCCTGCTCATGATTCACCGCCAATACCGGAATGTTCCTCCCAGCGCATTATCCGGTATTCATATCCCTGCTCAGCAAGAAATTTCTGCCGGTTTGCCGCAAAGTCTTCTTCGACAGTCCGTGCGGTAACAAGGGTATAAAAACGCGAATCTTTTTCTTTAGGGCGAAGAATTCGTCCCAACCGCTGAGCTTCCTCCTGACGGCTCCCGAAGGTACCGGATATCTGTATTGCAACGGAGGCATCCGGAAGATCTATCGCGAAATTGGCAACTTTGGAAACAACAATCACTTTCAGGGCTCCGGAACGGAAATCCGCATATATCCTGTCCCGCTCGCTGTTCGGTGTTTTTCCGGTGATAATGGGAACGCCAAGATCCGCCGCTATCTGCTCAAGCTGTTTGATATACTGACCAATTACGATTATCGAATCTCCCGCATGTTCTGATACAAGCTCGGAGACGACTGCGTATTTTGCCGGATTCTCGCTCGCTATACGGTATTTCTGTCGCTGACCGGCCACGGCATACGCTATTTCTTCCTTTTCTGCCAATGGGACACGTATTTCCATACAAAGTGCGGTCGCTATCCATCCCTGCCCTTCAAGGTCTTTCCATGGGACATCATAACGTTTCGGCCCGACCAGGGAAAACACATCTCCCTCGCAACCGTCCTCACGGACCAGCGTGGCGGTCAGACCAAGCCGGCGAACAGTCTGAAGTTCCGCCGTTACCCGGAATACCGGGGCAGGCAACAGATGCACCTCGTCATACACTATCAAGCCCCATGCCCGCTCCCGGAAGAGACTGAAATGGGGGAATGCGCTTTCCTTGTCCGGCCGCCATGTCAGAATCTGATACGTCGCAATGGTTACCGGCTTTATCACTTTCCTGTCTCCGGTATACTCGCCAATTTCGTCCCGGGTCAGCGACGTTTTGTCCACCAGTTCATCAGTCCACTGATGAACCGCGGCAACATTTGTTGTCAAAATGAGTGTACTGGTGGCAAGCATCTCCATAACCGTCATGCCGACCACGGTTTTCCCCGAACCGCAGGGAAGAACGATAGTGCCGAAACCGGTTCCGGGTCCCTTGTTGCCTACCAGCGCCGCGGCGGCCGTTCGCTGATAGTCACGTATGACGAACGGCTTCCCCGAAAGAGTCGTTTCGCGAAGTGAAACGGCAAGCGGCTCCCCGTCCTTGAGCGGTGCTTCATCCTTTACCGGCCAGCCGAGTTTGAGCAATTCCTGCTTGACCGTCCCCCTGTTCAGCACCTCGAGTGAAAATGAATAATCTTCCGATCCTGCAGGAGTCAGATACTTTTTCATTGAACGTGATGCCTCAAGCTCACGGTACACCAGATGAGATTCCGTTTTCAAAAGCAGATAGTCGGGAGAATCGGACGGAACAAGAATGATCGTCCCGAAGCGGCCCATGGTCTCGCCTACCCAGGTGCGTACCGAAGACGGAACCGGAAAACGGCTGAATGAATCAAGCGTTTCGGCGACGGTATCCGGCGCATATCCCGCGCTTGCCGCGTTCCACAGAGAGAGGGGAGTTATCCGGTAGGTATGCAAATGCTCCGGAGATTTCTCCAGCTCTGCGAAGGGTATGAGTGCCGCGCGCGCATCTTCCGCCCGCGGTGCGTGAACATCCAGCAGGATGGTCCGGTCTCCCTGTATGATGAGGGGATTATCTGGCAAATTTGGCATAACAGGCCATTGTACCTGTCGAAACCATTGTGGGCAAGAGGTTATTGATACATGATCAGGTACGGTCGGGGATCAAGCGAAAACACTTCTTCGGGAGACATGAGCGGCTGATCCCATCCGGCTTTTTCTATTGTCGGTTTGAGAAACAGCTTGAATGACTTGAGCGGAATGTTCGTTGCGAGTGCATTGAACCGGTACGCGCTCATTTTCTGTGCTGGATTACCAAAACCGTCGGCACAGTGTATGAGTTTCACCCGTTCAAAATCCGTCCTGACCGCTGTCCGGTTGAGAATCATCCGTGGTTTGAACTGATGAACGACAAGCATGCGCCTGCCGGGGAGATTGTGTTCAACTATGTAGTCCTGAATCATTTTTTGTGCGAGGTTAAGCTCTTCACCGGTAACAGAACCTATTTCTTCCATCGGTCTTTCAGTTCGCCATTCGGGATCAAGCGCCAAATGGACATTGGGATACTTCAGCCAGGGAAGCAGCGTATTTACTGCATTCTCAACGGAATACTTCCCGATTTGATGATCAAGAAAAACATACCACCCCCGCTCCTGTGCGTAGTCGATATATTCATGTATGACCGCCCCACTGGTCAAACCAATTTCACCCTCGGGCCACACGGTTCCGTAAATAATGTAAAGCGCGGGAATAATGCCCCGTATATCATTTGCTTCATCATACGCACGAACAAACTCGTCCATTACCGGAGCAAGATTCTCCAGACTGTATTGCCCGAGAATTCCCATATTCCGGGCACCGGGTTTTCCGTACAGGGCGACAATATCATTATTGAGAAGTTCGGACTGAAGCCGGGAGAATACCGCCGGAGACTCCCGGGCAGCAGGTTCGTCCGGAACAGACACCAGCATCTGTTCGGAATCAGCAGACAGGTCAAAAGCATTTTTCCAGAACAGGGCCTGGGGAAAAAGCGGGGAAAAACGAATACCGTTTTCGTTGTGTTCAATCGAGTCAACCATAACTGCACGGGAATCTGCAACAGCTGTTGCGGACACACAGACAAACAACACCGCAGTAATTACAAGCGGGAACAAATGATGCTTTTTCATGCCGGCTCCTGTACTTTCCTATCGGCGAAAACAGACAGGAACTCAAGGGAAACAGACCATGATTACCGGGCGTTTTTTAGACTCTTCTCTACCTGTTCCAGACGCGCAGTGAGCGTTGCTATGGTTTTTTCAAGGCGCATTTTTTCGCGTGCAAGCCGCTCCACCGGGTCTTCGGCTTCAAGTTTTCTTGCGAGCTCGGTCTTGACCAGATCAGGACTTCGATGTGCGGTAAACTGCTCTTCAGCGGCCGCACGCCGCTCCGCGTTCGGCTGTGCCGCAACAATTTTCATGCTTTCATACCCGATCGACGGATTCACATCCAGGGAGCCGACTTTAACCGCCGTTCGCGCAGCGGTACGGGGAAGACACAGAACCCGATCAATATAGTCCTCATACCGGAGACCGGCATCCTCGCAAAGCTCGTGCGCCCGAACCAGAAGCTTTCCAAGCTCTTTCATGAGGCGGCCGTTTTCCGCAAGATACTTGTCGCGAATTTCCGCGGTCAGCGCTGCAAGTTCGGGATGCCCGTCAACATCAATCCGGTACAATCCCATCTTTTCCGCTTTTTCCAGAAGCCGGTGAAAGCGT
>CAZQEF010000072.1:0-7292 GCA_964592325.1 uncultured Treponema sp.
ATCGAAGCTCCCCACGCCCTGTGTCATGGCGGAGGTGAACCTGCACATCCAGAGGGGCAAGAACCTGCTCAACACCGTCAACCATGACTATAAACGGCCCAAGAACACCACGTCCGGCCTCACCCGCAGCCCATTCCTGAAAAAACACGACGGAATCCACTCTCCCTGAATCGAAGGACGATGGATCAACACGGCGGCGGCGCTCCTTTCGTGAAGAGACCAGAGAAAACCCGCGCGGAACCGACTCAACGCTCATCGTGGTATGGGCCGGTTTTGCCGGAAAAACATGGATCTCGATTACAATGGACTCACCCTCGGTACATTCAGATACCGGGGCGACAAGTTCTACCTGATACGCGGCGGCATACACCGGAAGAAAAAGCAATACAAGATATACCAGTGCTCTTTTCATCGCTAATAGTCCTCCACCCCGGACGGATGTTCCCCATTGAGACGGTTTTTCCATCGATCCTGTTCCTTGCGCCGTACCAGGCTGAACAGTATCTCTGTCCCGTCATCCGGATTCTTTGTTTCGCCAACCTCCGGCGCAGCCTGTTGTGCGGACGACTCGCGTGCGACAATACTTCGATGACACAGCTCCAGATTGATTTTTGCATCAATTGAATCCGGTTCTATTTCAAGTGATTTCACAAAATACCCGGCTGCCTGATCGTACAGACCTTTCCGGTAAGCGGCAATACCAATTTGATACCAGACACCGCTACGGATATCGTCGGGTGCATCGGCTGAAATCTCCGCAAGGCGGAGAAGAGCCGCATCATACTCTTCCTGGACAAGATAGGTTGACGCAAGGCCATACATGGCATAATCGTGCAAACGTGTATCATCATTTTCACGTGCAACCTCGGCTGCATGGAGAAAATCAACAGCAGCGTCGCTCCAGTCCTGTCGAATCCAGGACATAAGCCCTGAAAGTACCGCGACATGATCGGAATGCGGCGATCCGCAGGAAAGAAACAACAGGGTCAGTGGAATACACACACATATTCTCATGATTTTTTCCATGTGATACCCCCGGACACCAGAGCAGCGCAAAAAGCAAGAATCGCTCCTGCCAGAAAAAGCGGATAGCGTTTGACCGTTCGCGGAACAAGCAGGCTGTTTTTCCCCTGTTCCGCGCCGCCTGAAATCTCCCCGATTATTTGCGAGCCGGACCCCGCACTTGCCGCATTGAAATAACGGCTGTTTCCTCCGGCCGCCTCTGCAGCTTGTTCAAGGATTCCGGTGTTCAGACGGCTCAGATGCATACGGGTGTTCTCCGGATCGGGAAATACGTCCAGTTCCAGTCCCCCCGCTGTTCCCACACCGACGGTAAACAACGTTATGTCCTGTTTCCGCAATTCCCCTGCAGCATCCACAAGAGAACCCGTGGTTTGTTCCCCGTCCGAAAGAAGAACAATGTACCGTGATACTGAAAGCGATGAAGGGAAAGCCTTTGCTGCGGTATAAAGGGCCCGTTCCGGAGAAGAACCGGTTACGGTCAGCATTTCGGGAGAAACAGAATACAGCGCATCCATAAGTGCCCGCCGGTCAGTGGTAAGGGGAAGGGAAAGAAACGCATCGCCCTTGAAGAGCACCAGCGCGCAGGGAGTACCATCAAGCTCCCCGGCAAGTCGTGCCGCGTAGCGCGCGGCAAAAGAAAGCCGGTCAGGTGGAATATCCGATACGGTCATGCTTCGGGAGATGTCCAGCGCAAAAACCACCGCGGCACCCTGTTCACGCACCGGTTCAAGACGAACGCCCCACCGCGGCCCCGCAGCAGCGAATACAAGGAGAATCCATGCGAGCGAAAACAATACCGTCCGGAAAAGAATGACAAACGCAAGATGCTCACCATGCACACCGCTCCCGCCGGCAAGAGACAACTGTTCGCGTATCCGGGCAAATCTTTGGAATACATACAGTGCTGCAGGAATAACAACCGGTACAAGGAGAAGCACCAGGGGATGCTCAAACAACGAACTCATACGATGGCCCCCATGAACAGTCGACGGCAGATCCAGGCAAAAGCAGCGAGCAACACGATATAACGGAACAGTATGCCATGAAGCGGTTGCTCGACCGTCCGGGTCCATTCAGATGGTACAACCGGAACAGCTTTCTCGATAGAATTGAACACATCCTGCAGGGCCTTTCGATCATATACAGACATAAATGTTCCGTTTCCGGCAGCAGAAACAGCAGACAGGGACTGTTCATTGTAGTCAGATTCAAGAATTCCGGAATACCTGATGCCTGAATCAGGATCAATATATTCAACCGGGACATCCCCCCGGGACCCTATTCCGATTACATAAAAAGAAATATCCTTCTCTGCCAGAAGAGTCGCCGCAGTCTCCGGATGAACCGCGCCGGCATTGTTTTCACCGTCAGTAAGCAGAATGACTGTTGCGGGAATCCCGTCGTCGGGGACTGTATGCGCCGCAGCAACCGCCAGGGCAAGACCGATCGCTGTTCCGTCCCCGAACTCCCCAATGGCCAGAGAATCAAGACGGTCAAAAAAAACACGATGATCGGCGGTTGGAGGAACTACCAAAGCTGCAGATGAACCGAGAGCTACCAGAGAAAAGGCGGTTCCGGCACGCCCTTCCGCAAAAGCATGGATGTATTCCCGTCCGATATCAAGACGTGTAGATGAATCCATATCCGTAGCGGCCATGGAGGGACTTACATCAAGAACAAAAATGACGGTATTACCCGTACTTGAGAAAACCGCTTCATGCCGGAGATGGACCGGGCCAGAAAGGGCAAGCACCGAAAGCACAAACACAAAAAAGATACATGCAGTACTCGCCGCACGGGCAAAGCGCATAAACGGTGACCGCCACAAAAGCGGCGATGCTCCCCAGTCACCCAGCGTTACTGAAACAGCAGGGCGACGCAGAACTCCGGTTCTATACAGCATGAAGAAAAGCGGAACAAGCAGAAGCAGAAACATGCAGGAAGGGCGTTCAAGATACACCATGATCAGCAATCTCCTCCATCCCCGCTACAAATGACTCCGCAGATTCAAGCAATCCGGAGCGGTTGATACCGGACTCTGACCCGCCGAAACGGACACGATCAATAGCGGTAAAAAGGTCTTCAAGAGTTTTAGCAACCGGTCCGGAATACGCGCCATTTTCTTCCTGCAGACCAATCGCATGTACACGTTGTACAAACTCAGTCCCCGTCCAGGAAAGGCAAAAACCACCATCAGAAAAAAAATACAATCCCATATAACATTTCAATGCACGGGAAAGTCTTCCGTACCACCATGAAGCCCCGGATTTTTGACTCCGCCGTGACAACAGCCTGATTTCCCGCAGAAAATTCCGGTGTCGACGTGCGGCCAGACGTTTCGCAGGGCCAGTGACCAGCCAAAACCGAATTTTCACAATCAAAAACCAGACAACCCCGGCCCCGAGGAAAGTACCCAGAAGCAATCCGTATAAAATCCATGTAGTACCGGGAACCAATAACGGGGATCGTGCAGGCGAAGGTGCAGAAATTCCATCCCGGTCAATAATTGAAACAATAGTAACAGGCGGGATGATGAGATTACCATAATCTGTTTCCAGAGGAGTGAACTCGATAACCCCGGTCTTCCAGGACACAAACCGCACATGGATTTCCGCAATCGAATCCTGCCAGGAAATCCGGACATCATCAATACGATAATCAACAGAGTCATGGAAGCTGCTTCCCGGAATACTCAAACCATCTTCCCCAACTTGATCCGGAACAGGAAAATTCTGGAAAAAAACGAGCTCGGCAATATCGCCAACATATACATCCCGGGGTAAAAGTACCGGCTCCGGTAATTGATCAATCGAAAAAACAGAAAACCCGAACAATAACAGGAGGGAAACCACCATATACCGTTTCACAAGCGATCTCCTTCAAAGACCTGGTGAACCGGACCGACAGAACGCCGTCCAGAGAAAAACCGGGTCAGAATCGTTCCCGTATCCTGTTCAACCGGAAGCAACAGAGGAGAAACGCCCAGTCGCAAACAGCGCTGTTCCCAAAGTGTAACCGTCTCGTGATAATCCTGTTCCCAGAAAGAACGGAACGAAACGGAAGATGTTGGATAATCACGAACCAGACCTGATTCAGGATCACGAAAAGAAAGATAACCGGCCCGTGGAAGAGCCGCATCAAAAGAAGAGGTAATACGGACCGCAAGCACATCGTGCCGACGCGACAGAATCCCGAGCGACTTCTCATAACCCGTGGAGCGGAAATCGGAAATGATGACCACAAGCGCACGGGAGCGCAGAATCCGGCTCGCACCGGCGATGGCCGAACCCAGTACGGAACCCGTTGAAATGCGTTTGCGCTGCTCAAGATCACCCAGTAAAGACATGATATGATCCCGCCCGGTCCGGGGTTTGAAAAGCCTGCCGACAGAACCATCAAAAACGACAGAGCCTATGGGACTGGCATTATATTCCGAGGCAAAAGCAAGCAGAGCGCTCGCTTCAAGAGCCGCATCTTTCCGGGAGTGCTCATGAATACCCGTGGTCATTGAAAGAGAGTCGTCGACAACAAGAAAAACAGTCAGCTCCCGTTCCTCACGGTAGAGCTTGATATAGGGTTTCCCGGAGCGGGCCGTAACATTCCAGTCAATGGCTCTGATGTCATCACCGCTTTCATATTCACGAACTCCGTCAAACTCCATTCCCTGTCCCCGAAAACAGGATCGAAAGGAGCCCGTACGCATGCCCTCGGAAAGAGTGAACGCAGCAAGTTTGAGATATCGGGCTTTATCAGCAAGCCGTGCAGTATTCATCCTGAATCAGGGAAGGGGAACAATACCCAGAATCCGGTCGATAATATCATCCGCAGAAAGATCATCCGCACCAGCCTCATAGGATAAAACCAGCCGGTGTCGGAGAACCGGATACGCGACAGCCTTGATATCCTCCGGAATAACATATCCGCGTCCTTCAAAGAGAGCCCGTATCTTTGCCGTCTTGCACAGGGCAATACTTGCGCGGGGAGAAGCACCAAATGAAAGATACCGTATGTAGTCATCCCGTTGCCGCTTGTCCTTACGGACAAAATCCGCAGGCCGCGTTGACGCCACAAGGCGGACGATATAATCGATCAACGACTCGTCACACACCACCTGTGCCGACTCCTGCCGAACAAAGACAAGATCATCCGCAGTGACCGCTGCCCGGGAACGATGTCCTGCTGGTGCTGCATCGGCAAATAAAACAATTTTGCGCTCTTCTTCCATGGAAGGATACGGCACATGAAGCTTGAACAAAAATCGGTCAAGTTCCGCTTCAGGAAGCGTATAGGTGCCCTCCTGCTCAATGGGATTCTGTGTTGCAAGGACAAAAAACGGATCCGGCAGAGCATGGGACGTTTCACCAATGGTAACCTGCCCTTCCGCCATAGCCTCAAGCAATGCTGACTGAACCTTTGCCGGAGCCCGGTTTATTTCATCAGCCAAAACCAGATTTGCAAAAATGGGACCCTTGCGAACCGAAAAGTCCGCCTTTTCACGGTTATAAATGAGCGTTCCCACCAGATCAGCAGGGAGAAGATCCGGGGTGAACTGAATACGCTTAAAATCCAGGGAAGAAAGCTCCGCGAAAGTCTTTACCGCAAGAGTCTTGGCAAGACCGGGGACTCCCTCCAGAAGAACATGCCCACCGGCAATACAGGCGATAAGAATACCGTCTACCAGTGCCTCCTGGCCCACAATCGATTTTGACATGCCAGAACGAACCGCACGAATAATATCAAGGCTCCGCTCGCTGGCAACCGCATCATTCTTCATAGATATGCTCCCCGGGGAAAAATTCATTTTTTTTATTGTACGCTGACTCGCGAACATTGACAACCAGCACGTTAAAGGTGTATACGGTTACTACCATGGCTAACAATTATACAATACATCCGCTTGCGGAAGAACTGAACACCGTCCTCGCTGATTCCCTTGCAGGGCACTTCCTGTCCGATCTGGGAACCCGCCTCTATTTTCCCAAAGGGATAATCGCCCAAAGCGGCGAAGCAAAAAAGCACGGGAACAAAGCAAACGCCACCATAGGAATGGCTGTAAAAGACGGCAAACCGCTCATGTTGAGCGCTCTCCGTGAAGAACTCCCTGGATTTGAACCTCAGGAAGTCGTGGCCTATTCACCCACCGCCGGGAATGAAAAACTCAGAAAAGCCTGGCAGGAAGCCATTATCAGAAAAAATCCCTCACTCGCAGGAGTCCGGATTTCACTCCCCGTGCTTGTACCCGGTCTTACCGCCGGATTATCCTATCTTTCAGATCTTTTCCTTGGAGAGGGAACTACCTTGCTTACCGGAGATCCCGCCTGGGATAACTATGTTCTGATAGTTGAAGCGAGGAGGAACGCTAAACTCAAAGGATTCCCCCTTTTCAAAGGTGACGGATTTGACATTGAAGGATTTGAAGCCACCGTTCGTGAACAGGCAAAAACCGGTAGCGTCCGCATGTTGCTCAATTTCCCGCAAAATCCGTCAGGATACACTCCGACCAAACGGGAAACCGCCGAAATAGTGCGCATTCTTATGGAAACGGCCGAAAGCGGAGCGAATGTAATGGTCTGGTCAGACGATGCATATTTCGGGCTGGATTATGAAGATGATATAGAACCGGAATCCCTCTTTGCAAAACTGGCAAACGCACATGACCGAATTCTGGCCGTCAAAATTGACGGACCCACCAAGGAAGATTATGTCTGGGGCCTTCGTACCGGGTTTATTACTTTCGCCTCAAAAGGAATGACCGATGCGCACTATGAAGCACTCATAAAGAAGCTCATGGGAACCATACGGTCTTCCGTATCTTGCGCGGCGACTCCTTCCCAGTCTCTCATGCTCCACATGATGCAACATCCTGAATCAGAAAGCGAGAAGATCGAATTACGAAAACTTCTGGAAGAACGTTATCATGTTGTTCGCAAGTTTATAGACTCACACAAAGACCATCCGGTTCTTTCCGCCCTTCCGTTTAACTCCGGCTATTTTATGAGCATGAAATGCACCGGAATCGGAGCAGAAGAACTTCGTGTAAAGCTTCTTCATGATTATGGAATTGGTACTATAGCCATTGATCCGGAACATCTCCGTGTTGCGTTTTCCTCGGTTGATACGGAGAAGCTGGAGTGGGTATTTGAGACCATCTTCGAAGTAGCGGGATCTTTGTATACAGCTACCAAAATTGTTGAAAAAAAATAAGCAGTAAAAGCCTCATACCACCAGATGCCGGGCGACCCATCCGTTGCCCGGCTGCCCTTTCCGGG
>CAZQEF010000073.1:0-7281 GCA_964592325.1 uncultured Treponema sp.
CCAATACACCTGACGGACTGGATATTCATTCACTCAAGGATGCGACAATGCTGACATTCCAGTGCCGTAAAGCCTTGAGCAAAGCCCGGACAAACCGGAACAAACGCTGAAAACCGGCGTTTTTTTTCAACAATTTTCGTAGCAGTCACCTAGGACTCAAGTTCCGCGCTCACTTCGGCAAGTATTCGCAAACCCTCATGCACAAGCTCAGGATCGCCCGAATAATTGATCCTGAGACATTTCTCGCGGTGGGGATGTGTCTTCCAGGCGACTTCTTCATCGGTACCGTCTACGCGGCCGAAGAAAAAATACTCGCCCGGTACCACAATTACGCCGCGATCCTTGAGCCGGCGGTAAAGTTCGGCCGTGGGAACAGCGAGATTTTCAAGATAGAGCCAGAGAAACAGCGCGCCTTCACTGCGATGCATCCGCCATGCGCGGTCAGCAAAGGCGTCAAAAACAACATCCTTCGCCCGGTTAAGGCGATCACGGTAAAAAGGCTGAACTGCGGTATCTGCCAGCATCTTTAGTTCTCCCGACCGGAGCATGTTTTCGCCAAGAGCCTGCCCCATGGAACCGGATGAAAGGGCAACAATGGAGTTGAGCGCGCCTATGGCAGTAATTATCTCGGGTTTGGCGATTACAATTCCGGTTCTGAATGAGGGAAGACCGATTTTTGAAAGACTCATGGTAAGCACGATGTCTTCGTTCCAGTGCGGTCTGGCGCCGCCGGTCATCATCTCGGGGAAAATGATATTCGGAAAGGGAAGCCCGTACGCGTTATCAATAATGAGCGGGATATCATGTTTTCCGGCAAGCCGGGACAGGGCGGTAATCTCTTCATCAGTAAGTACGTTTCCCGTGGGATTGGTGGGGCGGGATACACAAATGGCACCCACTTCAGGATGGTCGTTAAGGTAGGACGATACAAGATCGCGGTCAATATGATATTTGAATTCGTGTTCCCCAATGAGCTCCACCCGGGCAGGAAGTGTTACGAAGGTATCATGAACGATTCCCTGGTCCGCATAACCGATATACTCGGGAACCAGGGGAAAGAGGATGGTTCTGCAACCCTGTTCGTCCTCTCCGGAAAAAAGGTTCAATAGATAGAAGAAAGCTGACTGGCTTCCATTGGTAATTGCGACATTTTCGGGTCCAACATTCCAGCCGAATTCACTGCGGAGAAAGGCTGCGATAGTTTCCAGAAAAGAAAGGCGCCCTTGCGGGGTGTCATAGCGACCGATTGTCTGCTCAAAAGCGTCTCCGTCTGCCATGAGACGTTCCATTTCCCGGCGATATGCCTGTTCAACCGCGGGAATACGCGCAGGATTCCCCCCGCCCAGGGGCCGGTGCGGCACACCTTCGGGAAGCGGCCGCGCAAGGTCATCCATCAGGGTCAGTATCCCCGACTCACCGGCCAGTTTTCGTCCAAACAACGAGAAGTTCATGCCCAAGAGTATAGCAAAGGTATTGTTGCCGGACAACTGTCAACTGTTAATTTGCACGCTATTTGGTAATAACGACGCTCTGACATCATCATGATACGGCTGTTTTTTTTAACACAATTGTAACAATCGCATAATGGTGTCCTAACGGTGCAGTCATACGTTTTGGTCAATTCTTTTTCAAGGAGATGACCATGAAGAAATCGATGCAGGCGGCGCTGACCGCATTCGTTTTTGCCTGTGCGGCCCTGCCGCTCGCAGCCGGCGGTACCCCTGACAAGGGTGGAAAGACCGCGAAGAGTTATATCATAGAGGTGGCAGGATCCACATCCGTAGCCCCTTTGATGGAAAAGCTCGGAGAGGCATACCATAATGCGAATCCGTCCATAACAGTCAATGTTAACGGAACCGGATCTTCCGACGGAATCAAGGCGGCCAATCAGAAGACCAGCGAACTGGGCATGTCCAGCCGCAACCTCAAGGCCGCAGAAAAAGGCTACGGTCTCACCGAGCTCGTAATTGCCGTTGACGCAATCGCCGCGATCGTACATCCCTCAAATCCGGTACAGAATCTTTCCATGGAGCAGATCAGGGGCATCTACACCGGAAAGATAAAAAACTGGAAAGATGTGGGAGGAAAAAACAGCCCCATAGCGGTTGTTTCCCGCGAACCGGGATCGGGCACCCGCGGCGCATTCGAGGAAATCATCGGCTTTACGGATAAGCTTGTGCTGGGAGCGGTGGAGTTTGACGGAACCGGCGGTGTTCGTGCCGCGGTTGCCGGAAACGAAAACGCAATCGGCTACATTTCACTCGGTTCAATGGATCCCCAGGTCAAGGCCATCAGTATCGATGGAGTTGAAGCAACAAAAAAGAACGTGGTTAACAGCACCTTCAAGATTGCCCGACCCTTCCTCGTACTCTACCACCAGGACAAGCTTTCTCCCGAAGGGAAGAAGTTTCTCGCCTGGGTTATGAGTCCGGAGGGTCAGAAAATCGCGGGTTCAAAATGGATCGCGGTGAAATAGACCCGTTTCCATTGCAAACCGTCCGGACCGTTCCGGCGGTTTCCCGGGTTTCCCGCCGCGATAACGCGGCGGGGATTTATCCAGCGTGTCGAAAAAGGCAAAACAATTGAATACACGACAGATTATTGACCGGACCGTTTCCCTGCTCATTCGTTCGGTATCATTTTTCTCGGTTCTGGCGCTCGTCGCCATGCTCTTTTTCCTTTTTATACAGGGCATTGAACCGTTTATCCGGCCCACGGCAAAAGGCATCCGACTGGTAGTCCAGAATATCGATTCCATCGAAATCAACGGAACTCAGTACGAGAACCAGGCTCGGTTCATTCCCCTTGAGAAGGGAGTTAGCGAAATACATGTCTCTTTCATGAACAGGGGAACTCCTGTTTCGTTCACCATTACTGTTGACCCGGATAACGGCGACCCCGGGAAAGCCGTCAGTTTTCCCGAAGAGTACTCATCAGCAGTTTCCTCTCCCGAGGCCTATACCCAGACCATAACGTTCCCCGGTATGGTTGCCGGTCTTGAACAGACCATCACCGTGCTTCAGAGCGAACCGCCCTATTCTCCTGCCGCATTTCTCGGCGGTTTCGAGTGGCGGCCCACTCACCTGAAACTCTACGGCATCTTCACCATGATTATCGCAACCATACTGACCACAATCGGGGCCGTGATTATTGGTGTACCGCTTGCACTCCTTTCCGCCGTACTTATCGCGGAATTCCTGCCGAAGAAGCTTGCGGCAGTTATCCGGAGCGCCATTGACCTGCTCGCCGGCATCCCGTCGGTTGTTTATGGATTTTTCGGTCTCATGATGGTGGTTCCGCTCGTCCAGCGACTGTTCAATTCAGCTTCCGGCAGCTCTCTCATCGCGGCGGTTTTTATCCTTTCCATCATGGTGCTCCCTACCATCATCGCCATTACCATGACCTCGCTCCAGGCGGTTCCTGCAATGTACCGGGAAGCCTCGCTCGCGGTCGGCGCGAGCAAGATGCAAACCGCCTGGCGGGTGGTTTTTCCGGCGGCAAAGTCGGGAATACTCGCAGGCATCATTCTCGGCATATCGCGCGCGATCGGTGAAACCATGGCGGTCATTCTCGTTGCCGGAAACTCCCCCCAGATTCCCCGGGCACTCAGCGACAGCGTGCGGACGCTCACCGCGACGATCGCGCTCGAAATGGGGTACGCGCAGGGACGGCACAGCCAGGTTCTCTTTTCAATCGGCATTGTGCTGTTTGTCATGATCCTTACCCTGAACGCGATCATACTGCGCCTGAAAAAACACGTAACGGAGGATGCCTGACATGAAACAAAAAAACAAAGACCGTGTACTTTTCGGTATCATGGTAACAGCAACGGCAATAATCCTGCTCACCCTGACCTGGATTCTCGTGTACATCGTTTCAAACGGTATCGGCAGCATCAATCTCGCCTTCATCTTTTCCCCGACGAACGAAAAGGGCATTTTTGCAATGATCGCAACCACCGCCTGGCTCGTGACGGTCTCCCTTGCCATTGCCCTTCCGATTGGAATTATTACCGCGCTCTTTTTGAACGAATACAGCAGAAATACCCGGCCGGTCAGGTTTCTCCGCCTCGCGATAGAAACGCTCGCCGGTATCCCTTCCATCCTCTATGGATTGTTCGGACTCCTCTTCTTCTCGCGCATCATGGGACTCGGGCAGTCCATTCTTGCCGGAGCGCTCACATTGAGCATTATGATTCTTCCCATAATCATCCGGACAACGGAAGAATCACTCATGGCAATCCCGCTCGCCTTTCGTGAAGGATCGCTTGCTCTCGGGGCAACCAAATGGCAGACCATCCGCCATGTTATCGTACCGGCGGCCCTTCCCGGCATACTCACCGCCTCCATTCTTGCCGTCGGACGGGTCGTCGGAGAAGCGGCGCCCGTTCTTCTCACGGTGGGAATTGCGAAGAATCTTCCATCATCAATCTTTCAGTCCGGACGGACGCTCACCATTCACCTGTACTACCTCACCAAGGAAGCCATACATCAGGATGACTTCCAGATTGCCTTCGCGACTGCCACCATCCTGGTAATATTCGTAATCCTGGTAAATGCGACTACCCGACTGATCGCGTCACGCTTTACCGCAAAACTGGAGCAATAACCATGAGTACCAAAGACAACAGAAAAAAAGACAAGATTTCCGTGCAAAACCTCAACCTTGCCTACGGCGATTTCCCCGCGCTAAAAAACATTTCGCTCGATATCGGAGAAAACCAAGTATTGTCCCTCATCGGTCCGTCCGGTTGCGGGAAGTCAACTTTCATACGGGTTCTTAACCGGATGAACGATCTCATTGACGAGTGCCGCATAACCGGTACGGTTCTTCTCGATGATGAGAATATTTACGCTGATAGCGACGCGACTGCACTCCGCACCCGCGTCGGCATGGTATTCCAGAAACCGAACCCCTTTCCCATGAGCATCTGGGAGAATGTGGCGTACGGGCCAAGGATGCAGGGACTGCATGACAGAAAAGAGCTTGCCGAACTGGTGGAAACATCCCTCGTAAAGGCCGCGCTCTGGGATGAAGTAAAAGACCGTATGAAGAAGTCCGCACTGAGTCTTTCCGGCGGACAACAGCAGCGCCTCTGTATCGCCCGTGCCATTGCAATGAAACCGGAAGTAATCCTGATGGACGAACCCACGAGCGCCCTTGATCCAATCGCCACGAAAAAAATAGAAGAACTTGTGGAAACGCTCAAGACGGACTACACGATAGTAATCGTGACCCACTCCATGAATCAGGCAGCACGTATCAGCGACAAAACAGCATTCTTTTTACTTGGCGAAATTCTTGAACATGGCGATACAAAAGAAATCTTTTCCAATCCGAAACGCAAGGAAACAAGCGACTATATTACGGGACGGTTTGGTTGACATGAGGTTCAATATTGACGAAATCGGGAACGCGCTTGCCGATTTCCAGAAACATTTCCCGCAGATAAACGAAACCCTGGAAATGCGGCGGGAGGATTTCTCTCCTGTCATGCGGAACCGGATTCTGGAAGCATACGTCTTTCTCAACACACTTCTCGACCGTGGCAGCGATCTGTTTACGCCGGCAGGTCTTTCCGCTCTGCTGGAAATGAACCACATTGTATTATGCGGCAATGAACCGGAAGACCGGCAGGATTATTACCAGCATCTCGCCGAAACCCGGAAGAGTTTTCAGAAGCGGATCAGTCCCATCGCGTCATGGGTGCTCGCGAATCGGGATGAGGACAAACCCTACAAACTCGCCACCGGATTCTACACCCGTATGCTGAGCCGTCCCCAGCTGTTTCTTGAGGGGAACCACCGTACCGGAAACATCATCCTGAACTATCTTCTCGTCAGCAAGGGTGCGGCGCCGTACATCGTGGAACCGGCTACAGCCAGGATATATCTCGATCTTTCCGGCAACATCAAGTTTACCAATAATTCCAGCAGCATTGAAACGGCGTTCATGATGCCGGCACACGCAAAACGGTTCAGGGCTTTTCTGAAGGAACAGGGAAAGGGACGGTTTCTTTCAGGGAAAAAAGGATGAGCAATGGGAAACAATATTGCGGAATTGATAACCGGCCTGGTCGGGATCATACCGGTTGCCGCACTCATCTCATATGGATACGCACTCCTTGTCAGAACCGTTCACGAAATCAGGTTTCAAAGTATTGGATCAGCATACGCACGGGACTCGGCCGGATCGTGGATACATGCCGTTACAGAAAGCATCTCGCGCGAGTCATTCTGGCATAGTCTTTTTTCTGCTTCGCTTGTCCGCACCATCCCTGCTCCCGTCCTGTATACTGCCGTATCCTTCCGGTCACTGTTGTCCGCTGCCGAATTGCTGGCCCTGTTTTTCATCATCAGGATCGTTCCGCCTCTTCCCGTGTATGCCCTTTTCGCCGCAAGCTTTGTTCTTCGCATCCTCCATCGTAATCCCCGCCAGTCATCAGGCACGTTGCTCGCAGGAATGGCGCTCTTTATGTTTCCGCTCCTTCATCCGAATTTTTTTGATGCCTCCCTGCGATTACTGAAAGAAGGAGAGCAGATTACGGCACGTCCGCTGTATACGCTCATATTTGCACTGCTGCTTTTTCTGGCAGCCCGGAAGCAGGTCGGTACCACCGCCCTGATCTCCCTGCTGCTTCTTCTTGGGCAAACGGGAAAAATTTCTTCCACCGCGATACCCGTGCTTTCCCTGGCAATTTTTGCCGGAAGCAATGAGTCGATACGCGCATGGATACGGAATACGAACCGAAAGGCAGACGAAATCCCGCGCATACTCCTTCTGGAAACCGCGATTCTCGCTATCGGCACTCTTCTGGCAGGATTTGTCCATCCTTCAGGCGGTTGCGTAACTGCCGCGGCAGTACTGTGCCTGACCGCGGTAATGGAATCAGCTGTTCTGTACGGAAAATGGCGGACCCGGCAGTTTCCCCGAACGGTTCTTTCCGATCCGCTGGATGCCATCGAAGCAAACGGATATCAGATATGCGGAAAAAGCGAATACGCCGTAACACTTGTCCGGATCATGCTCGGGTGCACATCGGACTCTTTCTCCCGGCTCCGCCTCATGGTGCGGGATATTCAGAACGCGGGAACCCTGATGCACGAAACACGAACCATCCGTACCGCCATAACGCGGGAAGAGACCGCCATCAGGATCATTGACGAGCGTATTGAGAAGGCGATTCACATTCTCATGAACCATCACCGGGACAGCAGCACGGAACGGATGCTGGATACGGTATTGCACATATCACGCTATACAGGCAGAATCGCCGGGAAA
>CAZQEF010000074.1:0-7261 GCA_964592325.1 uncultured Treponema sp.
CAGGTTTTCAGACTTTTCGGGCAGGAGTTTTCAACAATTCTGATAGCAGTAAAAATAGTTCACCCCTTTGATTTTTTTGTCGATTATAGAAGCGGGGGTTATCATGAAACGTAAAACATCAATTTTCCCGGTTATTGCGCTTGCGATTACCGGTTTTCTTGTATCAGTATCCTGCCTTTCTACACCGGCGACAAAGACGGAGTCCCAAACCGGCAATGAAGATATTTTTACATTGATTGAACAGGGACGAACAGCCGAAGTCAAAAGACAATTTTCTGACACCCAATCAATTAACCAGAAAAACAGTGAAGGAGAAACACTGCTTCATGTTGCAGTCCGGCAGAACAATTCGGACCTTGTTCAGTTTCTTCTTGATCTTGATGCAAATACTGAAATAAAGAACGCGGCAGGAGAAACGCCTCTATCGACTGCTGTCTCAACAGGAAATTATAGTTGTGCCCGTGTTCTGGCCAGTTCAGGCGCATCAGTTTTTTCGGAAACAGTGACCGGAAAAACAGTTTATGCATTAGCCCGAACCAATGGCCCGGATGCCCTTGATGCCGTTGTAACGGAAAAAACAATTACACAGCAGGATGTGCAGGGTAAAACAATGCTGCATCTTGCGGCTGAAACACTGGATCAGGACACGGTAAATGCAATTATCAGTATCGGTGTTGTTTCGGTGCCTGATACTAATGGTGATACGCCCCTGATGCTTGTGTATCGCAATCCTTCTGATAATACAGCGGCACATATTGCGGCATCCCTGCTGCTTGCCGGGGCAGAACCGGCACGCGGTGACTTTAGCTACTTTGAAACTGCTGTACTCAAGCGGAATCCTTCAATCCGGTTTGAAGAAGGAAAAACACCGCTCCATATCGCTTCGGCAAACGGACATACCGGATTTGTCAACTATCTTATTGAACGGAAGGTTCCTGTCTCTGTCAAGGATGTATCTAGTTCTACTCCTCTTCACGAAGCAGTTCGAAACGGACACATAGACTGCGCCGGAGCACTGCTCGCGGCAAATGCCGATCCAAATCAAAAAGACGCTTCGGGGAATACGGCTCTGCATCTTGTCATGCCGCAGGCTTCACGCTCCCGTATATTCGCGCAGCTTCTTGCTGCCAACGCTGATCCGAACCAGAAGGACAGTTACGGCGAGACACCCCTTCACATCGCGGCCCGCCTTGGTATGAGTGCGGATATTATCCAGGCTCTTGTTTCTGCAGGAGCGGATCCGAATGAACGCAACAAGAAGGGTATCACTCCCCTTTCTCTTGCAATCGAGAGAAGCCATCTTGCACAGGCGACACAACTGATCAGTCTTGGTGCTGATATTCATGCAGAAGACATGGAAGACACCACTGCGCTTATCAGGGCGATCAGACAGGGTCCCGAAACGGTACGTGCAATCATTGCAAAAAACAACGTGCAATCACGTGATTCCCGCGGTCGTACGGCACTTCACATCGCGGTTCTTTCACGGGCTGATACTGACATCATTAATTTTCTCGTCAAGACCGGTGCCGACATCAATGCCCGCGACAAAAATGGGGACTCCCCGCTGCATATTGCGGTACGTGAAAATGACCGGGCAAACGGCGAGCTCCTTCTTGCGCACGGTGCTGATGTATTCTATCCCAATGTAACAGGGGAATCCCCGCTCCGGGCCGCATTGGTTCGGCGGGGCGGTCGTGAAGACTGGGTTCTCAACTCGCAGGTTATCAAGGCCTCCGATGGAGCCGGAAATACACCGCTCCACCTCGCAGCAGAGTGGCAGCTGGATCAGGTTGTCAGTTTTATTGTTGACAAGGGAGGCAGTCTTGACGCGAAAAACGCCAATGGGGAAACGCCTCTTTTCAGTGCGGTCAAGGCAGACTCGGCCATAACAGTACGATCAATGCTCAGCGGAAAAGCGGAACGCCGCGCGGATGTTAATGCACGTGATTTTCTCGGCAATACAGCGCTCCATGCCTGCATTCGCTGGTCCGCGTCAAACGCGGCACGTGCTCTTCTTGATCAGGATAAGCGCTCCAATGCCGGCAGGCTCATCAATGCACGGAATCTTGCCGGTAAAACGGCGCTCCATGAGGCCTCACGTTCCGGGAATGTTGATTTTATCCGCATGCTCGTTTTGTCCGGCGCGGATATCAATGCCATTGATGAAACGGGAAAAACGGCATTGACCGATGCCATTCAGATGAATCAGACTGATGCGGTAAAGGTATTGCTTCAACAAAAAGCATCTCCGGTCATGCAGGACATGTATGGCCGCAATGCGTTTCATGAAGCGGTTGAGTTCAGCGCTCTTGAAGTAATAACTCTTTTGAGAAATGCCGGTGGGAATCCCATGTCGCGGGATTCATTCGGAAAGACACCGCTTTCCCTTTCATTCAGAAAATCACCGGAGACGGTGCTTGCAGTACTTGGCCGTGATACCAATATTGTTGACTCGGACGGAAATACTCCGCTGCACATCGCGGTCAGTGAAAATGGAAGCACTGAAGTGCTTTCATCGCTCATTTCCGGAGGATATCCGGTAAACAACCGCAACCGTACCGGATCAACCGCTCTGGTCCTTGCCGCAAATGCGGGATCCTCTGACAATGCGCGTATTCTGCTTGCTGCCGGAGCGGATCCCTTTGCCACGGATAATTCGGGTGAATCTGCGGTAAGCATTGCGTTGAAAAAGAACATGGTACTTGTATCAACTATTGCTGAATATGCGGCAGACAAGACGGATACCATAGGTGACGGTATTCTCCATTATGCGGCGCGAATTGCCGACGAGGAGACGGTGAAGCGGCTGGTTGCGTTGCCCAGAATTGACCGCGCAGCCCGGAACGTTGCCGGTGAAACTGCCTATGATGTGGCAATACGCTGGCAACGGCCGAATATTGCGGCATTACTTCGCTGACGGATTATCTTTGAAACGGCCCGGGAAACCGGGTCGTTTTTATTTTTCCCGGGTTTCCCCAAGGCATATATCGATCATTTGCTTGAACGGAGAATTTTCTTTCTTCAATTCACGTGAACCCCGGGTTATTTTGCACAGGCTCAAACCCATTTTCTTGGCTATTTCACGCTGTGTTATCCCGGCATCTATTTCACGAACCAGCGCCCACCGTGTTGAGACTGCCTGAAGTTCAGCCGGAGTAAGCAGGCAATGCAGGAATTCTGAAACCAGCTCCTGATCATCGCACCGGGTCAGGGCACAGACAAGTTCATCAAAAGCCACTTCCGCACTCAGTTCCAGCTTATTCATATCCTGATACTCTTCCATACCGGTAGTATACTTGAACGGGTTGAAATATTCCACTATCATGCACTCCTGATGAGTGAAACCGATAAATGGATTGATGAAAAATTCCGCGAGGTATTCGAGGAAGAAACACGCGGTCTTGAACGGCGAAAAAACAATGACCCCACCTGTTCTTTGTCAGATCTGGAGGGGGTTCTGAAAAACCTGTATATAATGGACGGAAATGACTGGGTTGGCAGGGGGCAGGTTCAGGACACGACCCTGGCCGCAACCATCGCTGCATATGAGCAATTTATTGAACAGTGGAAAAAGGATGTGAAAAAATGAAAAAAACGGGATTCCTGTTACTGGTTTTAGTGGTACTTTCTGGTTGTTCCATCAAGAAAGTTGCATTTAATGCGACTGCAGACATGCTGGCGCCGCCCCCGGGTAAAGCAGTCAGCGATGATGAACCGAATCCCATGGTTGCCCTGACCGGAGAAAACGATCCTGAACTTGTAGCTGCCTTTTTTCCGACTGCTCTCAAACTCTACGAAATCATGCACCTGCAGAATCCCGAACATGAGAACCTCGCCATCATGACCGGCCAGCTGTATATCATGTATGCGAATGCATTCGTCCAGTCTCCCGCCGAACAGCTGCCTTTTGACGAGTTTGACCGGCAAAACCGCGAATATGCACGCGCACAGAATTTCTATATGCGCGGGCGTTCTTTCATCCTGAAAGCGCTTGATCACCGATATGCCGGTTTCTCACAAACCGTGTTTGGTGACGATGCGTCCCTCCGTACACAACTGCTTTCGAACTGCGAAGAATCCGATACAGGAGCGCTGTTCTGGGCGGCATCCGGCCTTTTTGGCGCATTTTCCCTGAGTCCGATGGATACCAGATATCATGCGCTGGTTGCAGGATCCCTTGCCATGATTGAAAAAGCGGCGGAACTCGATCCTGCGTACAATAACGGTTCACTCTGGGAAATCCTCATGGCATTCTACGCTGCCGCCCCCGATTCCCTTGGCGGAGGACGGGATAAAGCCCTTGCGGCATATGAAAAAGCACTGTACTATTCTGGTGGAGAAAGCCCGTCAACACATACAGGATATGTGCGTTCATTCTGTATTCCTTCACAGGACAGCGAAGGCTTTGATGAGCATATCGACAAAGCGCTATCCATTGATCCCGACGATCAACCGGATAACCGCCTGGCCATAATACTCTCGCAACGTCAAGCCCGATGGCTCAAAGCCAACAAGGGTGAATTTATATTGGAATAGGAGCATCTCATGTCGCTGAAAAAAGTTCTCGCAGTCATTCTTGTTTTGTTGCTGTGCACCACCGGGGCAATGGCTCAAAAACGCGTCCATCTCAAGATATCGTCCATGGCACCATCCCGGTCCCCCTGGGATATCGAGCAGCGGGCACTTGCACAGGAATGGTCGGAAATAACCAATGGCCAGGTTTCAATTACCTTCTACGACACCCTGTCTCTGGGCGGTGAAAAGAGTGTCATACAGCGTATCCGTTCAACAAGACCCGGACGACGGGCAGTGCTTGATGGCGCCATTTTCAGTACGATAGGCCTGAACGAACTTGCTCCTGAAGCAAAAATCTACACGCTTTCGGTTCCCTTCCTCATCCAGAATCAAAATGAACTTGATCAGGTCCTTGAACGCTTTGATGGCGAACTGCGGGGAGCATACCGCGACGCGGGTTTTGAAGTAATTGCATGGACCAATGTCGGATGGTTTTCATTCTACACCAAAGACCGCTATTCCAGCCTGGAAGACCTCAAACGCATCAAGATAGCCTCAGCCGGTCTCGACAGTCCTGTTCTTGGCGACAGTTTCCGTGCCGCCGGTTTCTCTATAGAAGATATGCCACAGGACCGGGTACTCCAGTCATTGACCAGCTCCAGCGGGGTGCGGGGATTCTTTGGAGTACATCTGTATGCCTATGTAACCGGTCTTTCCAAGCAAATCAGCTATGCGCTTAACGCAAAACTTTGTCCTGTCGTAGCCGGACTGGTTATTTCCAATGAAGCATGGGCCCAAATTCCGGATCACTACAAACCTGAAATGCTTGCGGCTGTAGAACGCATGCGCAAGCGTCTCTCCGATTCCCTTGAATCATCCGATGAAAAATATATTGCCAACATGAAAAAAGACGGAGTAACTTTTATCAGTCCGTCATCGGCAGAACTGTCCAATTGGGAAAAATCATTCTCGGATGATATTGACAACATCAATCGTTCGGTTCCCGGAGCTTTCAATATGGACATGTACCGGAAAATCAAGGAGTTACTGGAAAAGGGACGGGACTGATTCATGATGAAAAAACCTGTTTATGCAACAGCGCTGGTACTTATTGCGGCGCTCGCGGTACTTCCGCTCCTTTTCAAACTGGTTACCGTAACCGGACTTGCTGCGATACCATCCTCGGACCGGATGCTTGTGCATCTGGTGTTCATGTTTGCCTGTATCGCCGGAATCATAACCAGCGCAAAAAACAAACAGCTTTCACTCGGCATTGTACATGATTCCCTGAATCCGAAACTTCGATCCATAGTTGCCCCTGTTCAGAAAATGCTCATGGTCACGGTACTGACGTCGCTCTTTCTTGCGTCTTTCTCCGAAATTTTCATGGCGTTTCTTCCCGATGACCGTTTGTGGGGCATTCCGCTTCAATTCATTTTCGCGTTTATTCCCCTCATGTATCTGGGTATGCTGCTTCTCTCCATCCTTCGCGAGAAGCGGTTGGTGGCATCTTTGGCAGGAATCGCCATAGGTCTTTTTATTGCAACCGGTCCGATATTCGGCATTCTCTATTCGTTGTTCGGCCTTGAGCAGGCACCAATTCTGACCAGCATGCTGGGCATCTGGGAGAAAACGGCGGCTGTCATGATTTGGCCCATAATACTGATTCTTATTGCGTCGGCCGTATTCGGCATGCCGATATTTATCGCGCTCAGCGGCATTACCTATATCGCCTTCAGTCAGGGAGGCGGATATGTTGAAATGATTCCCCTTGAATCATACGGCATCCTTACCGACAAAAGTATTGCGGCAATACCGCTGTTTACCCTTGCCGGTTACCTCCTTGCAGAAGGAAGCGCGGGGAAACGCCTTCTTGATGTCGTAAAAAACGGTGTGGGCTGGATCAGGGGAGGTCCGGTTATCGCAGCGGTACTTGTCGCAACCTTTTTTACCACATTTACCGGAGCTTCCGGAGTAACCATTCTGGCACTCGGAAGTCTGCTGACCGTAATACTTACCGGGAGCGGCTATTCAAAAAGTGATGCAGAATCACTTGTCACCTCTTCCGGTTCAATTGGAATGTTGTTCCCTCCAAGTCTTGCCATCATCATATACGGAACAACCAACATTTTCTCGGTCAATATGTTCGACCTTTTCAAAGGCGCGCTTATTCCGGGATTTCTCATGGCGCTTGCCATGATTCTTGTGGCAATTTTCCGTGACCGGAGCATACATCGTGACCCCTTTTCCCTCAGTGAAATGTGTACATCCCTGTATAACGGCGCCGGTGAATTGCTGCTTCCCATTCTCATTGTTGCGGGTTTTTTCTCGGGAGCGTTGTCCCTCATGGAAACAGCTGCCCTGGCAGCGGTCTACGCCTTTGTTCTTGAAGTGTTTATCCGCAAAGATTATACCTTCCGCGAAGCGGCACGGGTCATACTGAAAAGCATCCCGGTAGCAGGGGGCATTCTGGTCATCATAGCATCAGCAAAGGGCCTTGCATTTTTCCTCATTGATGCCGGTATTCCCATGGTGCTGACCGATCTCGCAATGACCTTTGTGCAATCCAAATACCTCTTTTTGCTGCTGCTCAACATTCTTCTCATTGTTGTCGGCTGTCTCATGGATCTGTACTCGGCAATACTTGTCGTATCCCCGCTCATCATACCGGTAGCGGAATCCTTCGGGATTCATCCGGTACATACCGGAGTTATCTTCCTGACAAACCTTGCACTCGGATTTT
>CAZQEF010000075.1:0-7188 GCA_964592325.1 uncultured Treponema sp.
GCAGTGCAATAAGCACGAAGATTATTCCGAGTTTTCTTTTGAGCTTCATACGCCTCACCCGTCAATTCAATAGTTTTCGTCCGGCTGGACGACGATTTTATCAAAATGACAAAACCGCAGACACGCGGGTTTTTCAGGCTAGAGCGATACGTCACCGTCCTCGAAGTATCCGACAGTGGCTTGGGGTTAGTCGCGCTGATTAAAGTATAGTGAAAAAATCATGAGGATTGTCGGGGAATAAACAATTTCTGGCCGGATTCAGGGGTATTTTTGTCATGAAATTGCTGTTTTGCTATGCTATTTCTCCGTTTTTCAGGAAAATGTCCACGGTATGGACGGTTTTTCCGGATACTTCCATGACACGTATACGCACCGCCTCTGATTCCCATGAATCATTCCGTGCCGGAAGTCGTCCGAGTTGTTCCATGAGGAATCCTCCAATGGTCTCATAGTATCCCGAGTCGAGATAAATTCTCAAAAGCGCATTAATATCGTCAAGTTTTATGTTTCCAGGAACCCGGATATGTCCCGGTGAAAGAATACGCACCCGCTCTATCGGACGGTCTATGCTGGTGTCATACTCGTCCCGGATACCGCCGAGTATTGAGGCAATGGCGTCATCTATAGTCACGAGACCGGCGGTTGCACCGTGTTCGTCAATAACAATTGCAATATTCTGTTTTGATGTTCTGAGCTCTGTCATGAGATCTGCGGTAGTTTGTGTTTCCGGCACAAAGAGCATGGATCGCGCCAGTTTTCTGAGCGGCATTCCGGGATCAGTGTCGGCATGGAAGAGGATATCTTTGTAATGAATCATTCCCAGGATGTGGTCAATGCTTGTCTGGTATACCGGAACGCGTGAGAATTGGTGCTTTTGAAAGAATGATACGGCATCAGCTACGGTCGCTTCTCCGGATATTCCCGTAATGGCTGTTCGCGGGGTCATTATCTCCCGTACCCGGGTATCAGTAAAGAAAAAAGCACGGTTTAAGAGGTGATGTTCCCCTTCTTCGAGGGCTCCGTCCATTTTCCCTGCATTGACCATGATTTTCAGTTCTTCTTCCGTAAGATGGATGGAAGATTGCGGGCGTATGCGATGCATTACTGCCAGGAAAAAAGAATTGATCGCAGAAAAAAGCAATACCAGGGGGAGGAGCATTTTCTGGATTATTGCCACAGGCAGAGAAATCGCCCGGGCAAGGTTTTCGCTGTGTGTCGCGGCAAGGGTTTTGGGAACGATTTCACCAAAAACAAGAATGGCTCCCGTCATGATGAGTGTCGCGGTTGGCACCCCTTCCGGTCCGGCTATGGTTATGGCCGTTGCGGTCGCAATACTGGTTGCCCAGATGTTTACAATATTGTTTCCGATGAGCAGGGTGGTCAGCATGCGGGAGGGGTTATCAAGAAGGTAGACCAGAATACGGTCGCGTGTGTTCTTGCTCTTTCTCAGCTGGCGGAGACGGACTTTTGTAATCGCTGTTAATGCCGTTTCTGAAGCAGAGAAAAAACCGGAAAAAAGGAAAAGAGCTGCGAAGCTGATGATCAGCGTGAGTGATAATCCTTTCATGCTTCCTCCGTTTCCCGGTTAATGCGGACGGCCTCAATCCTGTTTCCTGACAGCTCATGAACCGTGAAAATAACGCCCTGTTCCGTAACTGAGTAACCGGGAACAGGGATATCTCCTGCCCGTTCAAGCATGAATCCGGCGAGGGTATCGTAATAGCGTGATTCCAGCGTGATGTCGAGCAGGGTGTTTACCGTTTCAAGCCGCTCTGCACCGGGCAGGAGCAATACTCCCGATTCAGGTTTATCCTGCCGGGCAAACTGATGCGAAGTACTGTCCGATAAATCGAACTCGTCCTGGATGCTGCCGAAAATTTCTTCGAATATGTCTTCAATGGTCACCAGCCCGGCGGTTCCTCCGTATTCGTCAAGTATGATTGCGCAATTCTGGTTATCTGTTCTCAGTCGTTCCTGAAGCAACGGTATGTTTTGAGTTTCAAAAACAAAAAGGGCCTGACGCATGCAATCATGCGCCTGAAGCTCTTCTTTTGCGAACGATCCGGAAATAAGAAGGTCTTTTACATAGACGATTCCACGGATGTCATCGATATCCTCTCCAAGTACCGGAAAACGCGAGAACCCGGTTGTTGCCGAAAGGGTTTGTATTTCAGTGCATGGGGTATTGGAGTTGACGGTAACAAGATTGGTACGGGGCGTCATGATGTCATGAGCAGTCAAATCGGTAAAATCAAGAATACGGTGAAGGATATCCCTCTCTTCGGTTTCAAGAACACCTTCTTCTTCACCGACTTCAATGAGCGTGCGAAGATCTTCTTCAGTAACGGTACCGGAGGCATGCTTGTGCGTGGAACCGGTCAGAATGAGCAGTAGCCAGGTAAGCGCAGAAAAAACAGTTGTGACCGGTATTGTCAGAAATCCGAATACTTTAAGCGGCAGTGAGAATCGGAGGGCGAGCCGTTCCGGATATGTGAGCGCCAGGGACTTCGGGATTATCTCGCCAAAGATGAGGACCAGAAGCGTTACCCCTGCTGTTGCAATCCCGATGCCCGACCTTCCGAAAAGACTGATGGCGAGAGCGGTTCCGAGAGATGAAAGTGTAATATTGACTATGTTGTTGCCGACAAGAATGGCATTCAGGTAGTGCGTTTTACGTTTGAGCAACTGCTCGACACGGGTTGCATTGTGATCGTTTTTTTCTCTGAGATAACGGATATGAAGCCTGCTTGCTGAAAGGTATGCGGTTTCCGAAGCCGAAAAAAACATTGACAGCAGAAGAAGGATCGGAAACATGGCATAATACAGCAAGTCCGGCAACTGTTCAGGAACTTCCATGATTAAGTACGCTCAAGCGTATCGCATCTGCACCCGGCCGTCAAGAACGACCGACCGCAGGATGTATTATTCCTCATCGGGCTGACTGAGTTTATCAATCATGGTGCGAATCTGGGTTACACCGGGATTTTCCGGATCGGCTGCTATTGCTTCTTCGAGCCATTCAACCAGTTTCGCGTTTGGAACGGTTTCTGCCATGGCATACATGTATGTGCCCATGTACAGGGCTTCCTGCTTTTTCGCGGGATCAAGTTTCCCCGACCGTGCGAGTGCAAAGAATCCTTCTCCCGCAGCTTCCATGTTGTTTTCCTGGTAATAGTCCATTGCCCGCAGATACTCCAGCTGAAGAAGGTACTTCGCTCCAAGTCCGGCAGTTCCGTCTTCGTCAATCCGGGTAATCTCCTCAATGTAATCCCGGTATGTATCCCGCTGGATCGGATACAGCTCATCAAGGAACTGGTCCATATTTCTGGCTTTATCAATGCCTTCGGTTGTCCTGATTTTTTCCTTGAGACTGACCAGAAGCCCGCGTTTTTCCGCAAACGATTCCACTCGGGAAAAAAACGCAGACGGCGAGGTTACCTCCGGTTCGGGTGAGAACACTCCGTATATGTCCTTTTCAGGGGTAATGAGGAATACCGAAGGAATTTGCTGTACGGCAAAACGGTTCGCAGCCTGGTAGTTTTTTTCCAGAACCTCCTGGTCAAGTTTCGTTTCATCCCGCAGAACATCGATATTGCACAGAACGAAGTTCTTGGATCCGGTTGAAAAGAACTTGTCGGTAAAAACGCTTTCCGCAAGGACTTTGCTTTCTTCGCTCCAGTCTGAACCGGTGAAGACGAGCATGACGTCCTTGCCTTTTTTCTGTGCGAGCATTTCGGCAGAATCAAGATCGGTAATCCAGGTTTTCTGGTTCCGTGAACATCCGGCTGAGAGAAGCAAAATAAAAACGGAAAGATAGAGAAGTGTCTTTTTCATGTTGTCTCCTATGAAAAGTACCGTACGCCTGCAGCAAATATATTCTGACACGTATCGCCGGGAATGTTCTTGAAGAGGTGGCGGGTTTTCCCGCCCTCTTCGGTATCGATTGTCCGTTCGCTGTGTCCCATTTTTCCGAGAATCCTGCCGGTTGCATCTGTCATGCCTTCGATGGCATAACAGGATCCGTTCGGATTATCGGGTTCGCTCATGGTCGGCTTTCCGGTTGCATCCACGTATTGAGTAAAGATTTGGCCCCGGTCAAAAAGTGTTTTCGCCATATCTTCGGCAAGCATGACCCTTCCTTCACCGTGGGATACCGGAATTGCATGGATGGTTCCGGCTGTCAGCCCGGACCCGTTTGCCCAGGGGGAATGACTGCCGGCAATACGGGTTCGTGTAAACCGCGAAATATGGCGGCCGACCGTATTGTAGGTGAGCGTGGGCATGTCGGGCGAAGGTTCCCGGATTTCACCGAAGGGAACGAGTCCAACCTTGATGAGGGCCTGGAAACCGTTGCAGATACCGAGTATGAGTCCGTTCCGCGTATGGACAAGCTCCATGATCCGGTCTGAAATGACTTGTTCACGGAGTATGTTCGCAATGAATTTTCCTGAACCGTCAGGTTCATCGCCTGCCGAGAAACCTCCGGAGAATGCCAGTATTTGAGCGTCACGGATGGCTCCGGCAAGCTCGGCAAGCGATTCCGCAAGATCGGCGGCACTCCGGTTTCTGAGTACGACCATCCGTGTGTCCGCACCGGACAGGGAAAATGCCCGGGCCATGTCGTATTCGCAGTTGGTCCCGGGGAATACCGGTAAAACGACAAGCGGTTTCGCTCCCGTTTTTCTTGGTGCAGCCGGGGCAGACGGTTTTTGCGGTTGTGAAAGATTTATCGCCCAGTCGGGGAGCGATCCGTGATCGGTGCCCGAAACGGGGGGGAATACCCTGGCAAGCGGTTGTTCCCACGCGCTTATCGCCCGGTCAAGACTGATGGTTTGCCCGGCACGGGTGATAACCGGGTGGAGTATTGTCTTGCCGATTATTTTCCAGTTGGATGCTTCCGGACACTTTGCGCTGAACGCAAGAATATCTGCGCTGGATACTTCGAGAATGAGGGATCCGTAGAGCGGGGCGAATAACGCCGCATCGGGATCATCATCAAATCCGTGGAGCTGAAGCGTGTTCAGCGGTTTGGAGTCCAGTGCCGCTCCGATACGGTTTCCGAAGGCCATCTTGCTCAGGGCCGCGGCGACTCCTCCGGCGGTAACCGGGTAGGCCGCGTGGACTGAACCTGTTTCGGCGAGAGCAAGAAGGGCTTCCGCGTTCTTGTGGAATATATCCCAGTCCGGCGTGAGGTCCTTCTTCCAGGGAGTATGCACGAGTACAATTGTATTGCCCACGCCGGTAAATGCTCCGCTCCGTACCCGTTCCTGTTCCGTTACGGCAACGGCGAATGATACAAGCGTAGGCGGAACATGAATGTCGTGGAAAGTACCGGACATGCTGTCCTTGCCGCCAATTGCTGCAGTACCCGCGGCAAGCTGTGCCTGAAGGGCTCCAAGAAGGGCCGCTGTCGGTTTTCCCCAGGCTTCGGGAGAACTGGTTCTCTCAAAATACTCCTGGAAGGTAAGCCGCGCGGTGCGCGGATCCCCTCCAAGCGCAAGAATTTTAACCAGCGATTCAAGAACTGCGTACTGGGCTGCGTGAAAGGGACTCCAGGATGCGGCTTTCGGGTCATACCCCATGGTCATGAGGCTGACAGTGCCCGTTTCTTTACCGGGGCCTACGGGAATCCGTGCCGCCATACCGCATTCAGGGGTCGCCTGACGGGACCCGCCTGCGGGGAAAAGGATGGAGGACGAACCGATGGATCCGTCAAACTGTTCAGTCAATCCCCGCTGGGAGGCAACTGATAGATCAGAAAGCATCGAGTACCAGCGCTGCTCAAACGGTTCATTTCCGGCGATTTTCCATTTCCATTCACCGGAAGGCTGGCAGATTTTCACCGTTGCGTTCCGCTTCGCGCCTGCAGTATCCAGAAAATTCCGGTCGATGTCGACGATGGTGGTTCCGTTCCAGCGCATGACGAGCCGGCCGGTATCGGTAACGCGGGCAATAACCGCGGCGTTGAGGTTTTCCCTTTTCGCGGCTGCGATAAAGGCAGCCGCATCCTTTTCGCGGACAACCACTGCCATTCGTTCCTGGGATTCGGAAATGGCAAGCTCGGTGCCGTTGAGTCCCTCATATTTCCTGGGAACGGCTGAAAGGTCAATATCAAGCGACGGGGCGAGTTCCCCGACCGCGACGGAAACGCCGCCCGCGCCAAAGTCGTTGCAACGGCGGATGAGCCTGGTTACGGAAGGATCACGGAACAGTCGCTGTATTTTTCGCTCTTCTACCGCGTTCCCCTTTTGTACTTCCGCGCCTGCCTCGTTTACGGATTCGGCAGTATGGGCTTTTGATGAGCCGGTCGCGCCGCCAATGCCGTCACGGCCGGTTCCGCCGCCAACCATGATGACTGCATCGCCTGCTTCCGGTTCTTCCCGGATCACCGAGGAAACGGGTGTCGCCGCGATTACCGCACCGAGCTCCATTCTTTTTGCGAGAAAGCCCGGGTCGTAATATTCAACGACCTGTCCGGTGGTAAGGCCTATCTGGTTTCCGTATGCGCTGAAGCCGGCTGCCGCCGTCCTTGTAAGGGAAATTTGCGGCAGCTTTCCTGAAAGGGTTTCTTCTACTGAAACGGTGGGGTCTCCCGCACCGGTCACCCGGAGAGCCTGATATACCCAGGCTCTTCCTGAAAGCGGATCCCGTATGGCTCCGCCAATACAGGTAGCCGCTCCACCAAACGGTTCAATCTCTGTTGGATGGTTGTGCGTTTCGTTCTTGAACATGAGAAGCCAGGACTCGGTTCCGCTTTTCCTGCCCGTTTCGTCCAAAAGGGTAACATCAATAAAGATGGAACAGGCGTTTATTTCTGCGGATTCTTCCAGATCTTCGAGAAGTCCCCGTTTGCGCAGTGCTTTCGCTCCGATTACTGCCATGTCCATGAGCGTTACCGGTTTGTCCCTGCCGGCGTAGAGTTCCGCGCGGAGGTTGGTGTATGAATCCAGCGCCTGACGGACGGTTTCTGCGTAGGGGCCTTCTTCAATCTCTATTGAATCCAGGAGGGTATTGAATGTGGTATGCCGGCAATGGTCGGACCAGTAGGTGTCGAGTACACGGATCTCTGTTTCGGTAGGATCCCGCCCTTCCTTGCGGAAATGTTCCTGAAGGAAGGCAATGTCCGCGTCGTCCATGGCAAGTCCGTATTCTGCCCTGAAACCGGAGAGTTCAGCGGAGGAGAAAGAG
>CAZQEF010000076.1:0-7168 GCA_964592325.1 uncultured Treponema sp.
GGCTACAGCGCGGTTTTGCTCATTTCCGCCGGAATATCTGTCGGAGTTGCCTTGTTCGATTTCGGATTCCGGGCATTAAAACGTCATATCAAAAGAAGCAGACAGGATCGCAATAACCGGGAAGAACAGCTGAATATTGTTATTGAGGAACTGGATACTCCGGCTCCGGAAGATACGGAATCACCCTGATGCCCAAAATTCTCCTGACTGTTGATCAGAGTGCCGAAGGCGGTATGCGACTGGATATGTATTGCGTCAAGGCTGACCGCAGCTTGACCCGTTCCCGTCTAAAAAACGGTGCAAGAGAAATCAGGGTCAACGGGTTTGAGGCGAAACTTTCCAGAACGGTACGTCCCGGTGATACCATCGCTGTTGAATGGGATGATCCGGAACAGGAACAGGTTGAGCCCGAAGATATCCCCTTATCGGTACTCTTTGAAAACGAGCATGTCACTGTCGTAAACAAACGGCAGGGTATGGTGACACATCCTGCCGCCGGCAACTGGACAGGTACACTCGTTCACGCATTGTTGTGGCGCTGGAAAAAAGATCAAACGAATGAACTTCGTGCCGGAATCGTGCATCGTCTTGACAAGGATACATCCGGAGTAATAATTACTGCGCGCGACCGTGAAACTGAATCCCTTTTGCAAAAACGCTTTAAAAATCATGCAGTAAGAAAAACATATATTGCAATAGTGTGCGGTATTCCTCGCGCAAAAGAGGGTGTAATCGAGACACGTCTTGTTCGGGACCCGGGAAACAGAAAACGCTTCACCTGGACGGATAATCCGGAGAAAGGAAAATTCGCAAAGACATCCTACCGGGTAATTAAAACACTGGACGGATACTCGCTTGTCGTATTTACACTTCATACCGGTCGAACCCACCAGATACGGGTACACTCGAAATACCTGGGGACGCCCATACTCGGTGATCCGGTTTATGGTAAAAGAGACAAGCGATTTCCGGATGCAACGTTAATGCTTCATGCCCGCCGGCTCAGTATCCGGATACCCGGCGAAGATGACGTGATGACATTCAAAGCTCCTGTCCCGCGCCGATTCAGACGCATAATACAGCTTCTTTCCGGAGAGCCAACCACATGAACTGTGCCTGTATTTTCCGCGAAACCGATCATTGGGCTCTTCTGATTAAACCGCATGGAATGCCAACCGCACCTTTACGGGAAAATGAAGAGGGAACCCTTCTCTCATGGTTTTTAAAACAATCGCCGGAATCAGGGGACGTAATCGGCAGGAAACCGGTGGAACACGGACTCGTACACCGGCTTGATACGGACACATACGGATTTGTACTGATAGCAAAAACTCAAAGGGCGATGGATTTTTTTTTCAAAACACAACAGGAAGGACTTCTGGTAAAGACCTACCGTGCATTCTGTTCCGGTACACCGGTTTTTACCGGTCCCGTATCTGTACAACGGCAGGTATCCGGTGCCTTGCCAACATCCATTACAAGTCAGTTCAGGGCATTCGGACCGGGAAGAAAACAGGTGCGCCCGGTTTTTTCTCATGACCGGCATTATCGTGATACCGGAACAACGTATACGACTGACATTCTGTCCATAAGTGCCGAGCGTGTTGCCGGAATAGATTGCACTGAAATAACCTGCTCGCTCAAGGCCGGATTCCGTCATCAGGTACGGGCCCACCTTTGCTCGGCCGGATTTCCCATCATGGGAGATACTCTGTACAACAGCACTTCTTTCATGCTGCCCATGCAGCTGTATGCTGATGGAATACAATTTACTGATCCGGAAAGCGGCGGGCAAGCAGTTTTTTCGCTTCCGCTACCAGATAAAACGAGCCGGTAATCAGCAGCGGCCTGTTTTCATTCTTTGCCCTTAATAAGGCCTCTTCAAGAACGCCAATGAAATCCGGATTTGCTTCAAGGCGAACATCGTCCCTGCCATTGAGTGCCCGTTGAAACGCTTTGGCGCTATGCCCGATATCACTCTTTTTTACATCACCCGGTCTTGTTACGGTTATACGGGCAAAACGACTGCCAAATTCACTGGCAATGGCATCAACATTTTTATCTGCAGCACAGGCAAAGACCAGCTCTCCCGGTTCTTTCGCAAGCATGTCAAATGTCTTCAGCGTGAGGGCTATGCTGTCCACAGTATGTGCACCGTCAAGAACAATGAGCGGACAAGCGGACAAGAGTTCGAAACGTCCCGGAAGCCAGGCACCGGATAGACCTTGAGCAATCACTTCATCATCAGAATCGGGAAAAAGATACTTGAAAACATACGCCGCAAGTGCGGCATTCTGCGCCTGAATGGTGTTGAGCAGGGAAAGCCTTGAAGAAAACGGCTTATCGAAATGGGCACCTCCGTCAAGGACATTGTAAATAACCCTGACGCCGAGACCGGAAACTGATACCTCCGTTTCAATGGAATGTATGGCATCCTCCATGGAAAAGAAAGGGCAGGAGAGTGCCTGTGCACGTTGCTCAAGCACTGCACGTACAACCGGATGCTGTCTTGACGTAAAGACCGGTATCCCGGGTTTTATGATCCCGGCTTTCTCTGCTGCGATTTTTTCGAGCGTATCTCCGAGATACTCTGTATGCTCAAGTTCAATGGGGGTAAACACTGTTGCTTCAGGCATGATGATATTGGTTGCATCAAGCCTGCCCCCAAGACCTGTTTCAATTACGGCCCAGGGGAGGCGGGCAGTTCTGAATACCAAAAATGCGAAAAGCGTAACCAGTTCAAACCAGGTTGGTTCGCGTTTTCCGGGAACTTCTTCCGGTATCATGGAATCGACAAGTGGTACCATACCATCGGCGGCCTCACCGTACAATTTATCGGAAAAGGGGGTTCCTGCACGGGTAATCCGTTCTGAAAAATCAAGAATATGGGGCGAAAGGTAGAGCCCGGCTTCCTGTCCGGATGCTTCCAGTATCTGTGCCAGCATGATTGAAACGGAACCTTTACCTTTCGAACCGGCCAGATGCAGGGTTTTTAACGATTTTTCGGGATTTCCCAGCCGTTGGGCAAGAAATTGCGTCGTTTCCAGTGAAAAACCTGTCCTGTTGGGTATTCGTTCATAATTGAGATAGTTTTCAAGCCATTCGCAGAACAGTTCAGTCTGACGCTTCGGGATCATTGAACAAGTATGCCCGAAAAGCATCTTGCGGTAAAGTACCCGTTTGGGTATTATGCTGTGGTATGTGTCAGTATGCACTGCCCGACAACCTGAAGAATTACCGGATCCATCTCGTTGGCATAAAAGGCACCGGAATGACTGCCCTGACGGAGCTCCTTGTGGCCCGCGGCGCACACATTACCGGAAGCGATGTACCGGATGAATTTTATACTGATTCCATCCTCCGGAGCCTGGGCATCAGGCCGCTTACGCCATTTTCGCGTGATAATGTTCCCCGCGATACACAACTTGTCATTCATTCGTCAGCTTATTCCCGCGATAAAAATCCTGAACTTCTCGCCGCCGCCCAAATGAAACTCCCGATTCTGGAATATACGGAAGCGCTGGGACACTTTTCACGGACTGCAAAATCAACCGGTATCGCCGGGGTTCACGGAAAAACCACAACAACCGCAATGACCGGAGCGATTTTAAAGGCGTTGAAATTTCCCTGCTCGGTGCTCGCCGGGAGTGCTGTCTCCGCTTTTAATGACCGTTCAACCATGATTAACGGAAGCCGCTATTTTATTGCTGAAACCTGCGAATACCGAAAACATTTTCTTCATTTTTCACCGGAAAAAATAGTGCTCACCAGTATTGAATCCGACCATCAGGATTACTATCCCACGTATGAATCGATTGTATCCGCATTCATGCAGTACATAAACTCGCTGCCGCAATTCGGCGAACTTTTGTACTGTGCAGACGATCCGGGAGCCTGTGAAGCCGCGAGAATGGTATTTGCCAGCAGACCCGACATAGTGTACACACCGTACGGTGAAAAAGCGTCGGGAACCTACAGAATTTCCTTCAAGGGTGTCAAAAACGAACGGCAGATATTTACTCTTGGCGGTTTCTCGGGACAGTTCCGCCTTTCCGTTCCGGGACGGCACAATATCCTCAATGCCGTTGCAGCCATTTCGGTCGCGGTAAGCCTTCTTCGCGAAGAGGGTCATGAGCTGACGGTACACGATATTGCGAGAATTCGTTCTGCGCTTGAAGCCTTTAAAGGATCACGAAGAAGATGTGAAATACTCGGCGAGACCCGCGGAGTGCTTTTCATGGACGATTATGCGCATCATCCCACCGCAATACGCAAGACTCTTGCCGGATTACGTGAATTTTATCCTGGCAGAAGAATTGTTGTTGACTTCATGTCTCATACCAGTTCACGGACCGCGGCACTTCTCAAGGAATTTGCCACCTCATTTTCATGCGCGGATGAACTGATACTGCACAAGATATATCCATCTGCAAGGGACGATTACTCCGGCAATGTTACCGGGGAAACACTTTATGATGAAGTGCGAAAGAAACACCGGAGAGTGAAATATTTCAACGAAATACATGACGCAAAACCATATCTTGAATCTCTTCTCAAACGGGGGGATCTCTTTGTGACCATGGGTGCCGGTGATAACTGGCAAATAGGAAAAGAACTGTATCAATCATGGAGCGCTCAATGAAGAGTATGACCGGCTATGCCTATACTGAATCAACTGTAGAGCAGACCACCATATCTGTTGAACTCAAAAGCTACAATTCACGTTTTCTTGATCTTTCCGTGCATCTGCCATTGTGGCTGGGGCGTCTTGAACCGCAATTGCGGGAACTCATTTCCGAAAAAATACAGCGCGGCAAGGTTGAGCTTGGCATCAGAATAAAGGAATCCTCTTCAAACCTGCAAATTTCAGCCGATCCGGCTGCAGCCTCGGCGTATGCGCATGCCATCCGTGAAGTCGCTGATTCAATCGGCATTCCGGGCACGATTCCCCTGCAGCTTGTTGTTGCACAGGATGGCGTGCTTTCTTCGGAACGTGTTGTCGATATGGACCGGTATTGGACGCTTGTTGAACCGGTCATGAATAACGCACTGGACGAATTCGAAGCATTCCGAATTCGTGAAGGCGAAAAAATGGCTGCCGACATTGAAAAAATGATCCGCCGTATCAAGGATTCCGTTATACGTATAACCGAATTTGTGCCCCAGATGGAAGAAAAGTTCCGGGATAACATTCGCTCACGTTTCCGTGAAGTCATGGGGAACGAAATTGATGAACAGCGCGTTCTGCAGGAGACTGCCGCCCTTCTGGTAAAATACACCATAAATGAGGAACTCGTGCGTTTACGGGCCCATCTCGAAGCGCTGGAACAGGAAGTACAGCATAATCCTGCTCCGGGAAGAAAATGCGATTTCATATGCCAGGAAATAAACCGCGAGATAAACACGATCGGTTCAAAAAACCAGATTCTTGAAGTAGGGCAGGCGGTAATCGACGCAAAGGACGCACTCGAAAACATCCGGGAACAGTCACGGAACATTGAATAGCAAAAGAGGGGAGTCTTGATGAACGACATACGATACAGTATTCCGGAAGGCAGGGAAGTGCGCATCGCGATATCCGGACGATCCGGATGCGGTAACACAACCGTCTCGAGGATTCTTGCTGAAAAACTTGATATTGCTTTTATTAACTATACCTTTCGGGCATTGTCATCCGAGATACACATACCACTGGAAGATATCATTGAAAAGGCAAAAACAGACTTCAGTTATGACCGCATGGTAGATGAAAAACAGGTGGAACTCGCCCGCAGATCGTCCTGCGTCCTCGGTTCCCGGCTTGCAATCTGGATGCTGCCCGAAGCAGATCTCAAGATTTATCTCGAAGCATCGGCGGAAACCCGTGCCAAACGCATTCTCAACAGGGAAGGCGGGAGTTTGAAGGATATTGTGGAGTTTACCGCCATGCGCGACCGGGAAGATACCCGCCGGTACCGGGAATTGTATTCCATCGACAATACCGATTTTTCAATGGCCCATCTGGTGATAGATGCCGAGAAATCTCTTCCGGACGATATCGTTTCATCCATACTGCAGGAACTTGAAAAACGGGAGCTCATTATACGTGAGCAGTAAGGAAGAATTATCCGTCCATGATTTTCAGACGATTATCCGGGATTATTATTCACACTATGGCAGATCTTTTCCCTGGAGAGAAACCCGTGATCCGTATCACATACTCGTTTCCGAAATAATGCTCCAGCAGACACAAACTGACCGTGTCGTCCCGCGCTATACGGCCTGGCTGGAGCTTTTCCCCGATATCTCCCGGCTCGCCCGGGCTCCTTTTGCCGAAGTTCTTGCGGCATGGGTCGGACTCGGCTATAACCGGCGGGCAAAATATCTCCATGAAACAGCACAGATTATCACCGACGAGTACACGGGAGTTTTTCCGCAGGATCCGGGCATGCTGCAAACCATGCCCGGCATTGGCCATTATACGGCCAATGCCGTAACAACCTTTGCATTCAACAGGCCAAACATCTTTATTGAAACAAACATACGTTCTGTCTTCCTCTTTTTTTTCTTTCCGGAAGCCTCCGGAGTACGTGACCGTGATATACTGCAAAAAATTGGTGATACCATCGATCCGGAAGATCCACGCAGCTGGTATTACGGACTCATGGACTACGGAGCTGACCTCAAAAAAAAGATTCCCAACCCAAACCGTCAAGGCGCCGGATATTCAAAGCAGTCACGATTCGAAGGATCCGCGCGTCAGGCCAGGGGTGCGGTGCTGCGATACCTTGCCGCCATAGAGAAGGGTACCGTACAGTCAATAGCTCACCATGAAAACATGGACGAAAAACGAATCAGGGACGTGCTCCCCGGCCTTGTCAGGGACGGAATGGTGTGTGAACGTGACGGTTTTTATCATGTTCCGTATTGACATGCTGACCCGTTTTTTGGTATAAGTACATCAACAAGCCCCGACAGAGCGGATGTCGTATAACGGCTATTACCCCAGCCTTCCAAGCTGGAGACGTGGGTTCGACTCCCATCATCCGCTCTGTCGGGGTTTACTATTTTAAATCCCGCCACTTCGTTGACAACCCCAAACCGGGGTGCTATGATTAATACAAATGATTCAAACAACCGCAGGTGGTAGCATATGTCAGACTCTTTTCTGATTGGATCCATTCTTGAT
>CAZQEF010000077.1:0-3732 GCA_964592325.1 uncultured Treponema sp.
GGTATGTTCATCGAGAAGGAGAATTGCAGGTTCCGAGAGCACTGCCATGAGCAGAGTGAGTGCCTGGCGTTGACCGCCCGAAAAAAGTTCCACATTATCCTTGAGACGGTTTTCCAGTCCCATGTCGAGTTCCCTGAGACGTTCACGGAAATAGTCGCGCAGCTTGTTATTGAGGCTTATTTTGAGGGTTTTGTATCCTTTCTTGTGGCAGATAACCATGTTGTCTTCAAGACTCATTTTTCCGGCGGTTCCCAGCAGGGGATTCTGGAAAATGCGCCCGATGTAACGGGAGCGCTTGAACTCGGGTGTTTTTGTTACGTCGATGTCACGGATAAGTATGCGGCCTTCGGTGGGTGTATAGGTTCCGGCAATGGCATTGTAAAGCGTTGTTTTTCCTGCTCCGTTTGAGCCGATGACGGTTACGAAGTCGCCGTCGTGTACTTCGAGCGATACTTCATTGAGCGCGCGATTTTCGTCGGGGGTTCCCGGGTTGAAGGTCATGGAGACCTTGTCTATCTTCATCATGCTTTTTTCCCCTTCCGGCTGAACAGGCGGCCTTTGCCGTACTTGGAAATGATGAGACAGCCGATGATGAGTACGCCGGTAATGAGTTTGAGGTCATTGGCAGTGAGTCTGATCAGATAGCCGTACTGGCGTCCGGCGAACATGATGGCCCGGTACAGTATTGAACCCAGTATGACACGAAAGGTAAGGAGTTCAATCTTGTTGGATCGCAGCAGGAACTCGCCGATCATGACCGAGGCGAGGCCGGCGACGACGGTTCCGGTTCCGGCATTTACGTCGGCAAAGCCCTGATACATCGCGGCAAGGGCTCCGGAGACTCCGACAAGACCGTTCGACAGGCTTACGCCGAGAAGCTTGATAACTTCAGGATTCATACCCTGGGAGGTAATCATCTGCTGGTTGGAGCCGAGGGCGCCCACCGTGATACCAAAGTCAGTATGGAAAAAAAGGTTGGTTGCAACAAGGATCACCAGGGTGAACAGGGCGAGAAAGAGGAGTATTCCGTATTCACCGGGCATGAATGTTGCGGCAAAGTCGGAAATGGACCGGAAGATGGTGTCAACACGGAGGAGGGACACATTGGCCCGGTTTCCCATGATGCGCAGGTTTATCGAATAAAGCATGGTCATGGTGAGAATACCGGCGAGAAGCCCGGGAATTTTCAGTTTCGAATGGATGACCGCAGTTACCGCACCGGCAATTCCGCCTGCGGCGAAGGCCGCCGTCATGGCAAAAAAGGGATTAACCCCGGCAGTAAGGAGCATGGCCATGACCGCGGATCCGAGCGGGAACGATCCGTCGACCGTCAGATCCGCGAAATCAAGTACGCGGAAGGTAATAAAAACGCCGAGGGCCATGATACCGAATACCAGGCCCTCGATTACTATGCCCTGTATCATGGGCACCAGTGTATACGTTTTTTAGCGGGTGGTCAATTTGCCGTTTTCAATTATTTGATTGGCGCTTTTTATAAGGTCCGCAGGCAGTTTGAGTCCGCAAGTTTTTGCCGCGTCGAGGTCGATGAGCATATTTTGCTCCGAGGGATCGGTGAGGAACTTGGTCGGCATGGTGTCGGGTTTTTTCCCGGCAAGAATGTCTGCGACCATGACACCGGTGGCACGTCCCGCCTTGTAGTAGTCAAATCCGCTCGCGATGACGCACCCGCCCTCAATGGCGCTCGTGGGATCGGAAGAGAATACCGGTTTCTTCTGTGAGAGGGCAACTTCCACCAGCGCGGGAAGGGCGGAATACACGGTGTTGTCGGTTGTAAGGTAAATGCCGTCTACCCGGCGGATAATCGCTTCGGTTGCCTGTTTTACTTCAGAGGAGTTGTTGATGGACTGTACAACCAGTTCTATCGAAAGTTTCTTGCAGGCATCTTCCAGCTCGGCAAGAGATGCTGCCGAGTTTGCTTCCGAGCTTGTGTAAATGTGTCCGAGTGTCTTGATGCCGGCAATACGCTTGAAAAGCTCGAGGTGAGCGTAGATATCAGTCTTGTCGGACAATCCGGTAACGTTGCCTTCGCCTTTCGAGAGGGTTCTCACCAGTCCGGCGGAAACGGGATCGGTTACTACGGAGAATACTACCGGAATGTCCCGTACGGTGTTTGCGGCAGATACGGCCATGGGGGTGGCAATCGCGACAATGACGTTGACTTTGTCCCGTTTGAACTTGGTCGCAATCTGGGTTGCAGTGTTTACGTCACCATTGGCGTTCTGGAGGTCATAGACGGCGGTAATGCCACGCGCAGCAAGTTCGTCCTGTACGCCCTTTTCCACGGCATCGAGCGCGGGATGGGCAACGATTTTGGATATACCGATCTTGATTGTTCCGTCAGCAGTGGTGTCTCCGGCTCCGCCGGCTGCAAGCAAGGCACAGGTAATGGTTGACAAAACAAGCAATGAAAGCATTTTTCGTATCATGTTCATCTCCTTGTGTTACTATGCATAGTAACTTTGGGGATGATAGACTATATTAAAGGTACTGTCAATAAATTACCGGGTGAAGGGAGAAAAATCTTGACGGAATCCGGTACTGACAATACATTTGTTATTACCTGCGTAAACCATACCGGTTTACGATATTTCAAGGAGTTCGTATTGCCATTATTATGCGACTTTATCGGACAAGACGGGTTTCTGCTTCATCCGGAGTTTACCGACGCAAGATCCCTCTTTGCATCCATGCTTCCCGCTCTGGAGGGTAAGTGCAGAATGGCCGATACCGAGGAACTAATTGACGGGCTGCTGAGCCGTGAAGAATTGTCATCTACGGCAATAGGACATGAATGCGCCGTCCCGCATATCCATTCCGATCTGGTTACCGAAACAGGAATTGTAGTGGCCGTTCTGGACCGGAGTCTGGACTTCGGTGCCGAGCTTCCGGTCCGCATCGTCTTTCTTCTTGCCGGTCCGGTTGGAGAGACCAATCAGCATTTACAGCTGCTGTCAAGGGTTTGCCAGTTCCTCTATGACGATGATTTCCGCGCTCAGATGCTTTCCTGTACCACGAGTGATGAGCTTCGTGAGTTGATTGAAAAAAGGGATGCCCGCTAGATACGGTCTTTCTCCGTTCAGTCCGGCAGCCATCCGAACCGTTTGTGTTCGCGGGATTCGAATGCTTCCTGAATAAGATCATCTATTTCGAGAGAATCATAGATGTCCATGGTTTCTTTCAGATTGGCCTTGAGTACGGGGTGTTTCGGGGAGAACAGTACACAACAGTCTTCATAGGGCAGGATTGACGTTTCGTAGGTGCCGATTTCTATGGCGGTATTGATGATCTCCTGTTTGTCCATGCCGATAAGCGGCCGGAGCACCGGCCGCTCTGCCAGCGCGTTTGTTACACTCAGGTTTTCTATGGTCTGGCTTGCGACCTGTCCAAGGCTTTCCCCGGTAATTATGGCCTGCGCACCGATATGGTCACAGAGAAGGTTTGCCGCTCTCATCATGCACATACGCAAGAGCAGAGTCGAATAAGACAGTGGCCCTTTGTCCCGTATGCGCTGTTGAACGGCGGTGAAGGGGACACAGTTGAAATGCGTTCCCATACCGTACGATGCGAGTATGGAGGCAAGTTTCTCTACCTTCTGCTGAGCCTCGGGCGAAGTGTAGGGATGCGAATGGAAGTAGAGACAGTCGATTTTCATACCCCGGTGGAGCATACGGTAACCGGCCACCGGCGAGTCAATGCCTCCCGAGAGGAGCA
>CAZQEF010000077.1:3742-7130 GCA_964592325.1 uncultured Treponema sp.
AACAGTCCCCGTCCGCCGGTACCACAGGGGAGCCCACGGCAGCCTTTTTCGGTTGAACCGTACACAAAGCAGCGTTCGCGGACTTCTACCGCAATAACGGCGTCGGGAGTATGCACATCGACCGCGAGTATTCCGGCTTCATAAACCACTTCTCCGGCATCACGCGCGATTTCAAACGAAGTGAGCGGAAAGTTCTTTTCCGCCCTGCGTGCTTCGATCTTGAATGTTTTGCAGCCGGCGTCCCTGAGCCGTTCCGCTTCGGCGACTACCGCCCGGTTTATGTCTTCCATCGTTTTTTCGGTAATGGTTGCACGTGCCCATCCGCTGATACCGACAAGATGCCGCAGTGCATATTCAATGGCAGGTACAGACGACTGCGGTCCTTCAAGATACATCCGCCCCGCGCGGAGAAAAATGCGGGTTTTCTTTCCTTCGAGATAAAGCCGGGCGTTCTGTACCAGGCGTTGTTCAAAATCCTTTATGTTTCCGCCCTTGAGGGTCAATTCCCCGATCTTGACGAGGTATACCGCTTCCGTGTTGTTCATGAGTGCTCCTGATCAATGCGCTCAATAGCGCGCAAGTGTCTGTGTGATAATCGTGGTGAATGTATCGAGATCTTCCCGGGTAGTTTCCGCTCCGATGGAAAGCCGGAAGGCATTCTTGGCGGCGGTTTTGGATACTCCCATGGCATCCAGAACCGGACGGTTGTTCTTTTTTGACGAACAGGCGGAACCGGTGGACACAAATATTCCCTCGTCGGACAGGATGCGGACCAGCACTTCTCCCGGTAAATGATCACTGGTGCACTGGATGATCCATGGGGAGAACCGCGAGTCGTACTCCGTACGTGTTGCCGGAATTATTGAAAGTGCCGTCACGTTCCGGATTATTTCAACAAGATCGGCAACCGGTTTTCCCGGCTGTCCATATTTTTCGAGGCACCGGGAAAGGGCAAGCGCTCCGGCGATGTTTTCGGTTCCCGGCCGGATCCCCTGTTCCTGTCCGCCACCGCGGATAAAGGGTTCTATCTGGCGGGCAAGATACAAAAGACCGATGCCGCGGGGGCCGCGGAGTTTATGGGCGCTGAAGGATGCCGAGTCCACGCCGGGAATCGCCGGGGAAAGGTCAATCTTTCCTGCTGCCTGCACAAAGTCGACATGGAAATGGGGTTTCCGTTTTCCGGCGCAGGACCGGGTGAGTGATTCGGCAATGTCAGCGACTGGCTGGATGGCGCCTGTTTCGTTGTTTACGGCCATCACGGCGACATAGGCCGTTTCCTCGTCTATGGCGGAAAGTACTGCTTCCGGTGTGATAAATCCCTCACGATTCACCGGTATTGACCGAATTTTCCAGCCGCATTTGGCAAGGATGGCGGCTTGTTCCCGGAGGGAGGGATGCTCAATCGCGCTGATGGCAATTGTGCCGCGTACCGGTCGGGTAAGCAGGGAGAGAAGGGGAATATGGTTTGCCTCGGTCCCGCCGGAAGTAAAATAAAGCGATGAAGGCGGGCATTGGAGCGCCGAAGCACACCGACTGCGGGCCGCGGAAAGCATCTCTGCCGCCGCAGAGCCGCTCCGGTGCAGGCTTGAGGGATTCGCGTAGAATTCCCGGGATACCTCGAGGGCCTCCGCAAGAATCGTTTCATCCGGCGGCGAGGTCGCCGCCCAGTCGAGATAGATACTCACCGGAGAATCTCCAGAACGTCGGTATCGGGAACTTCGGTAACGAGGGTGTCATTCAATGAGCGCTGCAGGACAAAGCGCACAACGCCACCCTTTTTCTTTTTATCGTTTTTCATGGCGGCAAGAAGCTTCAGGGCCGTTTCGGAAGAATCCCTGCCGGCAAGCAGGGGATGCATGGCTTCAACAGGCCAACCATACGCGGCAAGTATGTGGCGTATGCGCTCCGCGTAGGCGGCATCGGTTATTCCGAGGTGGAGGCCAAGTTCCAGAGCTCGGCCTATTCCCCAGGCAACCGCTTCTCCATGGGAGATGGTGCCGAATCCGGCCACGCTTTCAAGGGCATGGCCAAAGGTATGGCCAAGATTGAGAAACATGCGTTCTCCCGATTCCCGCAAGTCTCGTTCTACCACCCCTGCCTTTGCCCGGGCGCAACGGCTCACCATTTCATACCGGTAGCCGCTTTCTACCCGGAGTATTTCCGCGCTCTTCTGTTCGAGAAGGGCCAGTAACCCGGGATCATACAACATGGCGGTTTTTACCACCTCGGCGAGTCCCGATCGGTATTCCGTTTCGGGAAGGGTTGAAAGAACCGACGGTGCAATATGGATATGTTGCGCGGGGTAAAACGTTCCTACACAGTTTTTGTAGTTTTCAAAATCGACCCCCGTTTTACCCCCGATTGCCGCGTCCGCCATGGCGAGCAGGGTAGTCGGAACCAGCTCGCAGCGGGCGCCGCGCATGTAGAGCGAGGCGGCGAATGCCGTCATGTCGGTAATGACGCCGCCGCCGAATCCTACGAACAGGCCGTCCCTGCCGAGTGCAGCCTCAAGGGCCGTTTTCAGGATCAGTTCGATTGACCGGAGCGTTTTTGCCGTTTCGCCTGCTTCAAGCACCACGAGCGGACATTCGGGATTGAATCCGTCAGCTTTTTCAAGAAGGGGCGCGGTATTGGTATCGGCAATGTATATGCCGTTTCCGCCATCAAGCGCGGGAACCGTCGTGTTTTCATAAAATGAAACCATAACCGGGAACCCGGGTACGGGAATCGTGAAGTTTTCCATGAAGGGTATTCTAGTAAGTATTCTCGTCCATGGCAAGGAAGTCGGCGCGCACTTTTTCAAGACGGGCCAGTTCCCGACCAATGGTGCGTTCATAATCAAGCGTGCCGGTGGCGATCCGTTCCCGTTCGTCTTCCCAGTACTGCAGATCCGTGAGGAACAAAAAGCGGAATTTGCGCATGTTCGCCTTTTCGGCCCAGAGTTTCGCTTCGTTCCAGTAGTGGAGGGCCGTAGTATAACAGGTTTCAGCCGTCTCCAGGCTTTCAAGATTCTGCTTTTTCCAGGGTGCATTATAGAAATACGCGACCTGTTTGTCCCATTTGCTTCCCAGGCGGAGATGTTGTTCCACCAGTTTGAGATTCAAATGCATCATGAACAGGAATCGATATTTTTCCCAGTCTTCCTTGTCGGTTATCTTGCCCAGCGCGTACAGAGGATTGGCAAAATCGGCCTCAACGGCCCGCTCGAGCCAGTAGATATTCTCCATGGTATCGTCGGGATACTGGTGATAATGAATGTGATAGAGACGATAAAACTGTTCCTTGAACTGTACCACATACGAAAACGCCGGAAGGGTACCAAGGACGAGAAAAAGAATTGCTGCACTGATGCGGAACATATGGCTTCCGCCAGCCCGTAAACGGATCA
>CAZQEF010000078.1:0-7006 GCA_964592325.1 uncultured Treponema sp.
GGTTCTCAGTGGAACGTTCTCGTTGACGATTTGAACTTCGATGATTCTGCCGCCGCATTCAGCAATCTTTGACGATATGAAATTCATGAGTTGCGTGCCGGTCCCCTTGTGCCTGTCCGCAGGCGCAACGGCAAGACGTTCCACAAGGCAGAGATGATCGTCGTTTGGTATCCCGTGTCCAACGGTGCCTTTCATCTCGTCGTTATCCATAAACGCGTACAGATGCAAACCGTTTTCTACTTGTCGCCGGATAACTGACGAATCTATGAATGCCGGGAACGAGGGAACCGTTTCCCGGGTGAAACCGAATTGCCGGGCGACAGTGGCAAAGGCGTTGTTGATGAGCACTGCCGCCCGGTCGATATCGGTGTCCGTGATTACGTTGACTATATCCACTATTGCTCTTTCGGGCCGGATCCGATAACCATTTTACCGTTGTAGTAGGTGTCCTTGATCCGGGGCGAAATTTTTGTAAACTCTTCCACACCGATCCGTTTGATGGTGGCGAGATTGAACACCTTCATGTTGTGCGGCAGTATGTTCGCCATGTCCGCGGAAGGCTGCAGCCGTTCGCAGGGGAAACCGGTGCAGTCGGAACAGCTGGCCAATTCTTTGCCCTTAACGCAACGATACGTTTCGCAATCCGTTTTGATAACCGGGCATTTTCCTTTTACCGCGTTGCATCCCTTGCAGGGGAGCGCTTCTTCGGGATATCCCTTCGATATGAAATAGTTCAGCATTTCAGGATTGTCCTTGCAGGTGTGCATTTCACATATTCCACAGTCAATTCCGCAGGGGGCAACAAGATCGGTTCTTTCACTCATGATTCGCTCCTTCAATTGATAATCTGCTTATTCGTGTATACGATATAAAATTATCGATATTCTATTCTATTTAATCAAGTCGACAACGAGTTTATGAAAAATCCTTGAAGGACGCATCAATATTGACTTGTATGGAATCATTCCGGATCGAATACCGCACCTCATACTTGTGATACGGATCTTCATGGATTACGATTGGATCCGATCTCGTAGATTCACTGCTGTTCATGGGGCTTTCAACAACCAGAGTGTCACGCGCGATTTCCGTGCCGTCGAGATTCAGGGAATAGTTGATGGTAAAGCGGGTCATCTCCGGGGATACACTTACTCCGCTGACCGAAGCCTCTATACTGCCGGTTCTTGATACTTTCTCCAATGCGTTTCTTGTGTAATAGAAATACTTTTTTGTTACGTTGCGTGTTTTTTCCAACTGGCCATCATTCTTGAGAAAGAGGTTGATCTGGACACCCGGCAGTTCCGACCGGACAAATTTTGCGGTCAGGAAATTCTGCCCGGGGACTACATCAAATTCATAAAAATAGTAAACGATATCCGATACGACATAATGTATCACATGACGGCCCGGCTTGATCGGCATCAGGGATTTCTTTGTGTTGTCCGTTCCCTCAACCTGTACAAGGACCAGCGGGGTTTTCAGATCAAGAATCGGCTCAAGCGCGTTCAGGTAAGTAAAAAAGACCTCCGGGATTTTGGCGGCCGGTTTTTCGCCGGATGGTTTGGCGGGAGTATCAGAGGTGTCCGTCGCGGGTGTTTCTGTTGTGTCCGGAGTCTGCTGTTGCGTGCCGGTATCGGCAGTCTCGTTGGGAACCGCTTCCGGGGAAACCGTTTCGGCGGTGCTGTCTGAAACTGTTGGCGGTGATCTGAATATAACAAAGACTGCCAGCAGCGCGAAAACAAGCGCCGCGGCTCCCAATACCTGATACCAGGGATGGTGCCCGACCCGTCTGGCGTTTGCCGGTTTTCGGGGTTTTATCCCGTCCGCGGCGTGGACTTCATAGATATCTTCCGGTTTCTCTATTCCCTTGAGACGGTATTGACCGTGATATGTGTATGCGGCGAATTCCGACTCCGTGAGCCATGATTTTACGCTGTCAAAAACCGGATAGGAAATGTATATGTGCCCGCCTTCGGCAAGTCCTTCGATGCGGGACGCCTTGTTGACATGACGTCCGAAAAGGTCAACATGCATCTTGTTTTCAACGACGGTTTGTCCCATATGGATGCCGATTCGTACGGCAATGTTTTCAAGATCCGGATGCTCCCGGTTAAAATCGCGCAGGCGTTTTTGAATTTCCAGCGCCCGCTCAACGGCAGCAGTCGGTTCGGAAAATACGGCCATAACCGAGTCGCCGATATACTTTATTACAATTCCGCAGCCGTCCTTCTCCACGCATTCAACGATTATTTTGTCATGCTCGCTGTGCAGTTTGTGAACATAGGATTCTCCCCGCTCTTCGGTAAGCGCGGTGAATCCCTGAATATCCGTAAACATGATGGTCAGTACCGCGCTGTTTTTACTCTTCCGGAAGTCCTCTATGTTTTTGAATTCTGTTTCTGTTAATCCCAAACCGGGGATTATTTTGTCCTTGCCCATATAAATCCTCCTGAACAACGCGGTTATCAGTATTGTCAGTTCTGACGCTCTTCTTGTCAATCAGGTTTTTCAAGCTACGACAGTCGTGCCTGGGGAAGCACGATGGTAAACCGCGCGAGGTCTTCTCCGTTATCGGCCTGGATGGAACCGTCGTGCAGATCGACAATGGCTTTCGCAATGGAAAGGCCCAGCCCGAATCCGCCTCCCGGACGGGCCGTGTTTCCCCGGTACATCCGGTCAAACATCCACTCGATATCAGCTTCCGGGATATGACCCGTATTTTCAATGGTAAGGATCACATCGCTGTATCTCGTCGAAAGCAGTACCCGTATGGTTCCTCCCTTGTCGGTATGCTGGAGCGCGTTCTGCACGATATTGGAAACACACCGCTGCATCAAAAGTTCATCCATGGAAAACGCGACGGTTTCGCCGGAGCATTCCAGGGTGATTCCCGCCTGTTCGCAGAGAAAAAGAAACCGCTCCCGTATATTGTCCAGGAAAACCTGTGACTGGATCGCCATGCGCTTAATCTGCATCTCGGGGGATTCATACCGGCTCAGTTCCTGAAGATTCCGTACGAGCGCCTCAACATGATTCAGCTCGCTGAGCAGCCGCTCAAGCCGCTTCCCGCTCGTATCGAGCACGCCGTCCACCATCGCCTCGAACTGGCTCTTGATTGCCGCGATGGGCGTCCTGAGATCGTGCGAGATGTCCTGCATCCATTGACGCCGGAGGCTTTCCTCGCGGTTGAGCCGCTTCTGGAGTGTTTCCGCGGACTGCGCGATAAGGGTCAGTTCACGTGTTCCGGATTTGGGAAAGGATACGTCGCGGTCTCCGTCGCTGATCGAAACAATGCCCGCTGCCAGCAGCTTCGTTTCATTCGAGAATGAAGTGGAGAAGATGAGCGAAACGGTCAGTGTAAGGCCGACTGCTATGAGTATGCCGATGGTAATCGCGTCGCGCATTGTCCTTACAAACTGCCGGTTCGCCTTGTACGCGAGAAAGTCGGCGCTGTCAACGGATAAATACGCTATCACCCGTGATCCGTCTTTTATGGCGAGCGGGGGATTCCGGTTGAGCAGCGATTGGGGCGTACGGCCTTCGTCCTGAAGATCCTGCGTGTTCAGGAGGCGCCCCTGTTCAATGAGCAGAACGGGTTCCTTGTCTTCATCGAAAACGTACACAAAAAGGGAGTCGGTCATGTACGGCAGCAGCGTGGCCTCGAGCGCGCTCTCCGTAAAACCGTTGTTCAGGCGGTGCGCCTTTGCGATCATCGGTACGAGAATCGTTTCAAGGTCTTCTTTTTTTTCCCGGTTCCAGTTCATGATTGACGCCTTGATGGCAAGGCCTGTCATGAGCGACATGACGACAAGAACCACAAGCGAGGAGGCGAGGAGCCCCGAAAAAACTTTCGCGAATATGCCTTTGGGAAAGAAGCTGCCGCGTTTAATCATTCCTGTTCCGTACTCCCGCGAACCGGTATCCGTATCCGCGGACGGTTTCTATCCAGACTGATGAGCCGAGTTTCGCGCGGAGGTTCGCGATGTGGGTGTCGATCGTGCGTTCCGATCCTTCAAAGAAATAATTGAGACATTCTGACAAAAGCCGCTCACGCGAGACGACGAGTCCTTCCTGTTCCGCGAGGTACTTCAGAATTTTCCATTCCGCGTCGGTAAGATAGAGCTCTTCGGCGTTTACGGTGAGCCGGTGAGTGGCCGAGTCGAGTTTGAGCACATTGCTGTCCAGTGTCCAGGAGCAGATATCCTCTCCCTGATTGGAAGTTTGCGAGTATCGTTTGAGAAGCGCCTGGACGCGCAGCTCCAGTTCTTTGGGAGAAAACGGTTTTACCACGTAATCGTCGGCACCGAGTTCAAACCCGAGTATGCGGTCCGATTCAGAAGATTTTGCGGTAAGGAAGATGAGGGGAATATCGGCAATTTCCTTTATCGTTTTCGCGAGGTTGAATCCGTTGCCGTCGGGAAGCATGATGTCGAGGATGACGAGATCAACGACCCCGCGCCGTATTGTGTCGGCGACTCCCTTGACACAGTCGAATTCGATGATCTTGTGTCCGTCAAGCTGGAGATACCCCGCAGCAGCTTCCCGGATAAACGCGTTATCCTCAACAAGTACAATGCATGCCATCAGTAAAACCTCATTTCAAATAGATGTATTCCCTGAACACAAAACTCTTGCCGGTTTCATGTCTGCTGACCCAGTTTCCCGCGGCGTCGTACTGGTATTCCGTATGCGACCGGATTGTGCCGTCCGCCGCGAATACGCGTTCCTCAATGATCCGTCCGTCGGTACCGCATGTCCGTTTTATCCGCTTTCTGAGCGCTCCGCTCGACGTGAACGTCTTTATGGTGGCAAGGTAGCCGTCGGTTCCGTACGCGTATTCTTCCCGTTCGTACAGGCCGTTCGCGTCGTAGCGCTCCTCCATCGTTTCCCGTCCGTGTACATCGTAAAAATACATGACGCGCTTGAGGAGTTTCCCGTCTGAATACAGCGTGAGCCGGGCGACGAGCCGGGAGTTCTCGTCATATTGAAAGATGTCCTGGAGGCTGGGGGTTCCCCCCCGGTCGTGCTGTGTCTTTCTGGACAGCCTGTCCGATCCGTCGTATGAATAGGTTACGCGCCCTTCAAGACCGCCCGAAGAATCAAAAGCGGATTCTGACGTCATTCTCCCATTCACATCGTACGAATAGGAATACCGCCAGGTGATGCCTCCGGAGGAGTCGGCCCCCCTGATTTCGGACAGGAGACCGTCTTTCGAATACACAAAACGCTTTTCGCCGGCAAGGTCACCATCGGGTCCGTAGGTACGTTCTGCAGTGGGTTTTCCGTTCAGTCCGAAGACGACGCTCCGCTTCAGTACAAGAAGCGAACGCTGGTCACGTTCAAACTCCATGAACTGGGAGACATTACCCTGCAATCCGTACGAAAGGCTTTCCGGAATCAACGATTCCGCAGGATCAGCCGCCACGTTCTGTTGAAGAAGGAATACTGCCAATACAAAAGCCGCTATACGGTACATTGGTATCACTGTACATCTTTCATGCAATATTTCTAGACGTTTTTTACCTGACGCACCAGAGCGAAAGGCGCCAGAAAGGCTAATCTTTGCAAAATCTTGACAAACCTGAGAAGTTTCGTTGACAAATCGTGTCTACACTCCTCCATGACGACGGTGTCGCCTGATTATTCTGAATGAATGTTGGAGTGTGTATGAATAGAGTATTTGGAACAGGAATCCGCGCATGGTTCGCCATGTCGGTATGTGTCGCGGGTATTGTCCTGCAGTCATGCGCTTCGGTAGAACCGGAGCTGGTGAAACAACAGGACGGATATCTGTATGGATACGGCAAGGGAAGTTCGATCGAAGAGGCCGAGCTTGAGGCAAAACGCGATCTCATCGGTAATGCCCTCGAATCGTCAATGCGCGCAAGGTCGGGCGGGTTCCACCGCGTATTCGTAAACAGTGAAACTGCCCGCGGCATGGCGTTTGACGCAAAGCGCGTCGCCGAACTCGAAGGAGAACAGTCCATGCAGGTGACCCTCCGCGTCGCCGAAGATGACTGGAACGCGTATGAGATGGAGCGTGAGGCAGCCATGCGAAAGGAGCTTTCTCCCGCTGTCGCCCGTCTCTCCGATTCCCGTCCGTACGCCCAGCGTGCCCGTGACGCGGTCATGACCCTTTCCGCTCTGGAAATCGCAGGTGTTGACGGACTGTTGACGGTCGGGGAAGAAGATGACCGTCTTCTTTTCGATGTCATTTCCGAATCCCTTTCAGCACAATCGGAAGGGATATCCGTTTCGCTTGCGCCCGCAGGTGGAGTACTTTCCTCCAATCCGGTCGTTACCGTAACCCTCGCCGATTCAAACGGCGCCGCTCTCGCAGGTGTTCCCCTCTCGGCCGTCTGGACATACGCGGACGACTTGCATGAGGAAGCCGTTGTCATGCGGACTGATGGGGACGGAAAGGTCAGTATTCAGGTCCCGTCGGGTGAAGACGGTGTGTCACGGTCGGTTGCGCTTCGTGTTACCGCCGCTTTCGCCGCCGACGCGAAAGAAGAGGCGCGGCGAACTGTTGAGCGTCTCTCCGGTATAGATGACAGCCTTTCCGCAGATGCAACCTACGTGATTGGCGAATCACTCGCGAACCGTTTTGGTACATTTGTCCGCGTTGAAGCCGGCTCGTTCGAAATGGGCGCTGTTCCCGGCGACAAACGGGCGCCGAAACGTGAAACTGCCCGCGCTGCGGAGACCGGCATGTATGATATTGCCGCGCGTCCGGTAACGAATGCACAGTACCGGCTTTTCCTTGACGCGACCGGCTATAAAAACGTACCGGAATTTCTGGATAACCCGGACTATACTTTACCGGATCAGCCGGTGGTCGGAATAACCAGGGAAGATGTGGACGCGTTTACCACCTGGCTGTCCGGTGTAATGGAAACGGCCGTACGCCTTCCCACCGAAGCTGAATGGGAAAAAGCGGCAAAGGCCGGACAGAACGTGGCCTTCCCGTGGGGTAATGACGGACCCGCAGAAGGGATCAGGGCAA